>JACQUI010000290.1 GCA_016210395.1 Chloroflexota bacterium
CCCTAGAAGCATGCCACGGGTGGGTGGGTGGGAAAGAGACGCTAGCTAACAAGACCAATAATGCAACGCATTTCAGAACCAGGACACAGCGTCTCATGACTTCTTTCCTCCTCGCCCTTCATCGCGCCGATGCCTACCTGGCCATTGCGCTCATGCTCGTCGCCGCCGTCCACGGGCTCGCCGGACACCGCCGCCATCCAACGGTCATCTCCAGGCAGTACAGAAACGTCCTTCTCGCAGGCGCCGCCATCCTCGCCTTTCAGGTCGTCATCGGCCTTAGCATGCTGGCCGGCGGGCTCCGCCCATCCACCATAGTGCACATTATTATCTATGGAGCACTGTCGCCCCTTATCCTGCCGGGGGCCTACTTCTACGTCCGGGGGCGCGGCAAGTCCCATCCCAACATGGCCTTCGCCCTCGTCTCGCTATTCCTCTTTGCCTTCCTCATCCGTGGCCTGTTCACCGGATAGGTTGCTCTTGCCCGCCGGTAGTGTATCAATTCGCCCTCCTTAGGAAGGCGCCAGGGAATGGCGTTCCCTGCCGGGGGCGTCCCGTAGAGGCGCAGCATGCTGCGCCCTGGGGTGGGTGGGCGAGGCGAATTGTCATTCTAGAGCGAGGCGGTCAAACGACCAGCGTTCCCAACTACGCTCCGTCTCGCGAAGAACCCCCCACGACCATCGCCTTCGGCAGGGCCACGGCAGTGGCCCGTCGCTCGTATTCCTAATCAGCCCTTCGCCTAAGACACCAAAAGACCCTGGCACGCGAGTAACCGGCCCGCCGGTGGGGTTTATGGCCGCGCTTCCATACGCCATAATGGAAGCGGGCCATGTTTGGACAGTTCTCGAAGCCGCTTCCGGCGCAACGAGACCCAGCGGTAGGCTGCCGCCTCTGAGGGCAATCATGGGTTGGATCATCGTTGGAATCCTTGCCGCCGTCTACCTGTTGTTCCGCTTTGCGCAGATGACCCGCTTTGTCTTTGTCCGTTTCTTCTTCAACCCCGTTATCCCGTTGCCCGTCAAAGTCGTCGTGCTAGCGCTCGTCATGCTCGCCGTCTGGGGGGTCTGGAAGTGGTGGAAGTGGTACTTCAAGACACCGGAGACGCCCAGACAGGAGCCATAGCCGGCACGTCGTATAAATGGGTGCAGGGACGAAGCCCTGCGTGGGTGTGGGGGTTCGCCATCTTCTCCCCCCTTCCCTTAGAGGGAAGAGGGCCGAGGGGTTAGGTATGCCCTCGTTGGCCAAAAACCAAGGGACGCCACACTAGCGAGAAGCAACGGCCAGCAGCGCCACGCTGGCAATCACCGATAGGGCAAGAAGCCGGTGACGTTTCCATGGGACGCCGCTGATCACCGCTGTCGGCGACATAAGCGCCACAAACTGCCCCGCCGCGAGTCCGTAGGAGAGCTGGCAATACGAGCATGCAGCGCCCGCAACCACCGTCTCAACGTACGCCAGATACACGGATAGCGTAAGCGCCGCCAGGGACAGCAGGTACAGCAGGAGGCCTCCGTACCTGGGCAGCACCCAGCCATAGGCTACGCAGAAGACGAGTCCGTACCCGGCAATGCCAACCAGTGCGATGGGAACTCCGTAGAGCGTCGCATACTGCCGGTCGGTGATGATGAGACAGCCATCTCCAATGAAACAAGGTGGCGTTGCGCCGGCGAAGTAAGCGAATGCAACGAAGGAGCTGAAGGCAAGGCCCCCCAGCGCAATGAAGATGACGACGATACGCCGGGCGCGTCCCAGCAGGCCAAGGCCGTCGTGGGACGTGGCGCGGCGCCGCCGCCTTCGCCTCACTGGTTCATGTTGTTCAGCCATGCCCGCCTACCCCACAGTCTTTCGGTGCTCGGTTCCAAGTGGCCCGCCTTGTGCCTGCCAGGGTCGGTGGGCCAACTGTCATTCTAGAGCGAGGTGGTCAAACGACCTTCGTTCCCAACTACGCTCCGCCTCGCGAAGAATCCCCACACCCACCGCCTACCGCAGGGCTGCGGCAGCGGCCCGTCGCACCTATTCTCATCATCCCTTCGCCCAGGACCACCGAAAGGCCCCGCGCCTACTCTGCCGGATGTGTGTGGTATGATACAATACTGCGAGGCTGAACCAAGCCTCCCTTTCTTGTCATGAGACTGCAACTCCAGAGAAGGACCAACTGAAGAATGCGCATTATCTTCCTATCTGACGTACCGGGCAGCGGCGTGGCCGGCGAAGTCAAAGAGGTCAAGAACGGCTACGCCCGCAATTACCTCCTGCCAAAGAAGCTGGCAACGCTGGCTAACCATGACCAGCTTCAGCGCCTCGCCGCCATCAAGAAAACGGGCGAAGAGCGGCGCCTGAAAGAAGAGCAAGAGCTTAAGGCGCTGGTTGGGTTGCTCTCTGAAACAGCTCTGAGCCTGTCCGCCAGGATCGGCCCCATGGGCAAGTTCTATGGCGCGGTCACATCTGTCCACGTTGCAGAGGAGCTCAACCGCCTGACAGGACGGGACTTCGATCGCCGCTTCGTCCAGTTGGACAAACCCATACAGGAGCCGGGCGAGTACCAGGCAGAGCTGCGGTTTCCCCAGGGCCTCGTCGCCACCATCAAACTGACCGTCGTCGGCAAAGATGCTCAGGGCCGCGCCATTGGCCCCAGCGGGGAAGTGGCCCAAGCCCAGCCTGTGCCCGCACAATCCCCCGCCGAAGGTGATGCAGCCCCTGCGCCGGAGACTGCGACCCCCGCCGATGTCCAGGAGCCAGCCCAGGCGTAGTAGCGCATCTCGAAGGGCAATGAGTTCGTAGGGGCGGGTTTGAAACCCGCCCTTGTGTTTGTCTCAGAAACTGGGCGGCGTGTGTAGCGGGCACAATAACAGCTTCCTCCCTCCTTGCGGGGGAGGACTGAGGTGGGGGCCACTCGCCCAGGGTCTTTCGGTACTCCCGATTGCAGTGCTGCGGCCGCCTTGTCATTCTAGAGCGAGGTGGTCAAATACCTCCGCTCCCACTGACGCTCCGCCTCGCGAAGAATCCCCATGACCATTGCCTTCCGCAGGGCCACGGCAGTGGCCCGTCGCTCCTATTCCCAAAGCCCCTTCGCCCTTGACCACCGAAAGACCCTGGCCACTCGCCGCCCAGTCTCTAGCACACGTGTTCCCCATCTGCTATGCTATGCGTATGGAACATTTGTGTGTTTCATCCGCTCCCGCCGGGCCGCCTCCTAGCTGCAAGAGGACGTTTGCCCTCTTTGCGAGAGGTTTTCCCCTGCCCTCCCCGGCGCGCCGCCGACTATACTCTCCACACGCCTGGTTGGCGTCCCCTAACCACCTGCTTCACTGAGCGCCGCCTATGCTGCAAGACCGCATCCCCCCACACGACGAAGCCGCAGAAGAAGCCGTCCTTGGCTCCGTTCTGGTGGACGGCGAAGCCATCTCCCGGGTCATCGCCCTGCTCAAGCCGGAAGACTTCTACCGCGAGCGTAACCGCTGGACCTACGAGGCATGCCTCGCCCTCTTCCAGCGCGGCGTCTCCGTAGACCAGGTCAGCGTCGCCCACGAGCTCGGCAACCAGGGAAGGCTCGATCCCTCAGGCGGCCCGGCATTCCTCAGCCACCTGGTCGCCTCCGTTCCCACCTCCGTCTACGCCGAGCACTACGCCGGCATCGTCAGCCGTACCTCTACGCTCCGCAGCCTGGTCCGCGCCGCCGGCGAGATCGCCTCCCTCGGCTACGGCCAGGATGCAGACGTGGACGAGACGCTCCGCCAGGCCGAAGACCTCCTCTTTCGCATCCGCTCCCGCCGCGAGACCCGCGACTTCGTGCCCCTTCGCGAGGTCCTGGACCAGTACCTGGAGGACAGTGCGACCGCCCACACCACGGCTGACCTTTCGCGCGGCCCTGTTCAGTCGGGCTTCCTTGACCTGGACCGCCTCATGGGAGGACTCCAGCGCTCGGACCTCTTCATCCTGGCCGCCCGCCCAAGCCTCGGCAAGAGCACACTGGCGATGAACGTCGTCCGCAACGCCGCGCAGCACGGCGCTATCTGCGGCGTCTTCAGCCTGGAGATGAGCAGGGAGCAGCTTGCACTGCGCATGCTCTCCGGGGAAGCGGAGGTTGACAGCCACAGGCTGCGTATGAACCTGCTGACGGAGCGCGAGAGCCAGCGGGTAATTGACTCCGTCGGCGCTCTGTCCGACCTTCCCATCTACATAGACGACACGCCTCTCCAGACCATCGTGGAGATCCGCAGCAAGGCCCGCCGCCTTTCCCTGGAACGCGGCCTGGACCTCCTGGTGGTGGACTACATCCAGCTTATCCAGGGCATCAGCCGCAACCCCAACCGCGTCCAGGAGATGACCGAGATCTCCCGCTCCCTCAAAGGCCTCGCCCGCGACCTCCATGTGCCTTTGCTGGCCCTCTCCCAACTCAGCCGCGCCGTGGAGCAACGCCCCAATCACCGCCCTCAGCTTTCCGACCTGCGGGACAGCGGCAGCATTGAGCAGGACGCAGACGTGGTCGCCTTCATCTTCCGGGAGGACGCCCTCTTCTCTGAAGAGGAGTGGGAGCGCGCCAACCCCTCCCAGCCCTATCCCAAGAACGTCGCGGAGATCATCGTCGCCAAGCACCGCAACGGCCCGCTGGGGAACCGCAACCTCTTCTTCCGCGAGCAGTTCTCCAGGTTCGAGAACTTCGCCAGCAGAACCCCGGCATAGCATGGACCAGGAAAAAGGCTTTCCCGCAGGCACGCGCTACTTCCCAGTCCCTACGCCGCTGCTCTCCTCCCTCCTCGAGGAGATCGGCGCGCTGGAGGAGCTGAAGTGCACCCTGCGCGTCCTGGCCCTGGTCCACCAGCACAAGTCCAAGCGCCTCTGGGTCAGCAGCCAGGAGCTCCTGGCAGACCCCGTCCTGGTCAACGGCCTCAGCCATGACCCCAGCGGGGCAAGCGTGGCCATCGTCCGGGGCCTGCACCTGGCAGCGGAGCGCGGCACGCTCCTGCAGGCGAAAGGCGCTCAGGGCGAAGCCCTGTTCTTCGTCAACGACTCCCCCGGGCGCAGGGCGCGGGCAGCCCTCAGCGCCGCCGCGCCGCCGGCGGCTTCCGAAGCCCCCTCCGAGCCTCACGGCGAGGAAGGCGAGGGCGTAGCGGGGCGGCCCAACATCTTCCTCCTGTACGAGGAGAACATCGGGCCGGTCGCGCCCATCCTGGCCCAAGAGATGGAGGAGGCAGAGCGCACCTATCCCCCGTCGTGGATCGCCGATGCCTTCCAGGAGGCTGCGGCCCGCAACCGGCGCAACTGGCGGTACATCCAGCGCATCCTGGAGCGATGGGCCTCTCAGGGGCGCGATCAGGGCAGCGAAGGAACAGAGCATGGAGAGTCTGGGCGACATCCTGAAGAGACTGACAGAAAAGAGTACCTCCGAAGGTACGGCCACCTGGCCGGCTGGGACGACCTCGGAGGCCAGCGAAGCTGAACAGTGCCCCTTGTGCGAGGGACGCCGCTGGGTGCGCCTGGACGTGCCCCTGGGAGACCCCCGCTTCGGCAATGTCGTACCCTGCGCCTGCCAGGAGAAGCCCCTGGAGGAGCAGCGCCTCACACGCCTCCAGCGCTTCAGCAACCTGGGTGTGCTCACCCGCGTCACCTTCCAATCCCTGTCTCCCAATGGCGCCGACGCCGACCCGCAGGCCCAGGGCAGCTACCGCGAGGCGTATCAGGCCGCCTGGGAGTACGCTCAGGAACCCCACGAGTGGCTTCTCTTCACCGGCCCCGTCGGCTCCGGCAAGACCCACCTCCTGGCAGCCGTTGTCAATCGCTGCCTGGAGCTGAGCGTCACCGCCATGTATGTCTCCGTGCCGGACCTGCTGGACCACCTGCGCGCAACCTACGCCCCAACCAGCGAGACCACCTACGACCAGCTCTTCGACCACGTCCGCAACGTTCCCGTGCTCGCCCTGGACGACCTGGGCGCGCAGAGCAGCACGCCGTGGGCGCAGGAGAAGCTCTACCAGGTCCTCAACCACCGGTTCAACCGCCAGCTTCCCACCATCGTGGCCCTCAACGTTCCTCTCAGCCACCTCGACGAGCAGCTCCGGGCGCGCCTGGAAGATAAGCGCGTGGTCCTGGCCAAGGCCCTTGGCGAGCACACCGCCCACCTCCAGCAAGGCGGCAGCCGCCTGGAGGCGGAGATCTTGCGGGCAAAGACCTTCGAAGGCTTCGACGTCCGGGGCAACCGCGCCGAGGGCGCCGACCAGCAGACGCTGGAGCGCGCCCTCAAAGCCGCCCAGGACTTCGCTCGCAACCCCTCCGGCTGGCTGGTCTTCGCCGGCGAGCCTGGCTGCGGCAAGACCCATCTGGCCGCCGCCATCCTCAACGCCCGTATGCGCCAGGGCTATCCAGTCAGCTTCAAGTTCGTCCCCGACCTCCTGGACCACCTGCGCGCCACCTTCAGCCCGCAGAGCCCCGTCACCTACGACCAGCTCTTCGAGGAAGTGCGCACGGCGCCCATCCTGGTCCTGGATGACCTTGGCGCGCACAGCAGCACGCCCTGGGCCGAGGAGAAGCTGTACCAGATCATCGTCTTCCGCCAGGAGACGCGCCTGCCCACCATCGTCACCATGCGTGGACTCATCGAAGACCTGCCCGCCAAGTCCATGCAGTCCCGCCTCAAGGACGGCAGCATCGTGCGCGTCATCCCCATTACCGCGCCCAGCTACCGCGACCGCTCAGGCAGCCCATCTCCGTCCCGCCAATCCGCCGGTAGAGACCAACCACACGACAGGCCACGTCGCAGGAGCTAGTGTGGTGCTATCGAAATCTCGTTGGTGAGGCGTCTGCCAGCCGCTGCATCTGCCTCCACAACCACGTCACGCGCCCCCCGTCCCGCCTCTCCCTTGAGGGGAGAGGCCGACGGCAGTCGGGTGAAGGTGAGACGCCTGCCAACCCACGCCTCCGCCTCTTGCCAACCACCTCACGCGCCCCCCGTCCCGCCTCTCCCTTGAGGGGAGAGGCCGACGGCAGTCGGGTGAGGGTGAAATCTTGGCTCTGGTACGGGGTAACGAACCTTGGAATCACTACACGCAGGGTCCCAGCCCGTCGCTTCGTGGCTTCTGCCATCCTCCCCTTCCCCAAAGCGCCTCCGCCGTCACACACTGAGGTATCGCCTATCCAGGAGGTACCCCCATGCCACGCGGAGGCAAACGCCCCGGCGCAGGCGCGCCCCGGGGCAACACCAACGCCATAAAGACAGGCCGCTACTCCAAACGGTTCATGGCCGTCGCCAAGGGCCTGGCCTCTGTCCCGGAGGTCAACGCCTTCATCCTGGACTATCGTAAGCGCCAGCTCCGCCAGGAGCGCAAGGCCGCCCGCATCGCCTTCAAGTCCTTGCTCAACCTCCTCATAGACATGCCCGAAGAGGCCAGGAAAAACAATCCTACTGTCGCCTATGTGGAAGACCTCCTGGCAAAGCTGGAGAAGAAGATGAAAAATGGAGAGCAATCAGTCGGCGGCGCATCAATCAAACACCGTTGAGCACGGGCTGGCCCAGCATTGTATACTTGCCCGGACGTTGTCCCCAGGAGGCCGGCCCTGAGCACCCCCTACTGCACCTTCTGCGAAATCATCGCCCGCCGCGAGCCTGCGGAAATCCTCCACGAGGATGAAGACGTGATCGTCTTCCGCAACCGGCTACGCTGGGTCCCTATCATGCTCCTGGCTATCCCGAAGGCCCACCTGACTCAGGGCCAGCTTTGGACCGATCCCATTCTTGCAAAGGTGGGCAAAGTAGCCGCCTACGTAGGCGCAGAGCATTGCCCCAACGGCTTCCGCATCCTCTCCAACTTCGGGCGCGATGCCATGCAAAGCCAGGCCCACGGCCACGTCCACATCATCGGCGGCGTCCACCTGGGGCCGTACGCATGATGCCTTGACATGAAGACTGTTCGCCATTTCGACGTAGATGTTGTCAGGAAGCACGTCGAGGCCAATCGTGTGGACTGGGTTGAGAGCGTACTTCGCAGCCCCGTCGCCGAAGAAGTCCAGGAGGATGGTAGAATTAGGTACTGGGGGTACATCGCCGAAGCCGATCGCTTCATGCGGGTAGTGACCTTGGGCGATGGTGAGACGGTCGTCACGGCGTTCTTCGACCGGAACTTCGGCCACCGCGAAAGAGGGAGGCCAGGATGACAAAACCTTACGTCCATTACTATGAAGACACTGACAGCCTGTTCCTTGTCTTCAGCGACAACCATGACCAGACGGTGTCCGAGGAGGTCGCTGACAACGTCATTGCCATATTCAACGAGGCGGACAACCGCTTGGTCGCTATCGAAATCCTCAATGGCGCAGGAGAACTGTTCAAAGGCCTCATCTCAAAGCTGAGCAAGCCTTCCAAGGCCAAGGCCGCGAGAAGCGCCTAGCACAGCAACTACAGCAAGAGGGGCAGCCAACTGGCTGCCCCTCTTGTCTTTCCCCCCGAGAAGCCAAGAGTTACCCGCTCGCCGGCCGGAACTTCGGCAAGCTGATCGTGTCCGTAATGTCCTCAAAGACGACCTCTACCGGCATGCCGACCTTGAGCTTCTTGGGATCAGGCTCCACGCCTACGATGTTCGTGGGGAAGATCGGGCCTTCCGCCAGCTTCACCAGGGCAATGACAAAAGGCAGCGGCCCCTTATAGTTGGGACGCGGGATCTGGTGCACGATAGCATAGGTGTAGACATCCCCTTTGCCGCTCGCCTTGACCCACGTGGTCTTCCGGCTGAAGCACAACGGGCAGATGTCCCTGGGGTAGAAGTAGGCATTGTTGCAGTGGTTGCAGTAGCGTAGCCACAGCTCGTGCTGCTTGCACTTCTCCCAGTAGAAGTCTGATTCCTGCTGCGGCAGCGGGACAGGGCCCTCGTATCGCTGGGTCTGCGCCGGTGGCGCCTGAGTAGTCATTCCGTCACCTCTTCTTCGTGTGCTTTCGTTTCCTCTATGCGTCCGCCCCGAGGACCAGCGTCCCCGTGGAAGACAGGTTCCCGCCCGTGCCATTCACCAGCGCCAGCTTGCAGTCCTTGACCTGCCGGGGGCCTGCTTCGCCACGAAGCTGGCGCGTCGCCTCCAGCAGAAGAAACATCCCGTACATGCCGGTGTGGCAGTAGGAGAGGCCGCCGCCGTTGGTGTTCATGGCGAACTCGCCGCCGGGCGCGGTGCGCTGGTTGGCGACGAAGTCCGGCGCCTCGCCCCTGCCGCAGAACCCAAGGCTCTCCAGCGTCACCAGCACCGTGTAGGTGAACGAGTCGTAGATCATCGCGAGGTTGATATCCCGGTGCGCCACCCCTGCCATGCGCAAGGCAGCCGGCCCGGAGTGGTACGCGATGGTGCGGGTCAGGTCCGGCATCTGGCTGATCATGCCGTGCGAGTGTCCCTCCCCGGCGCCCACCACCCACACCGGCTTTTTCCGGCAGCTCCTCGCCACCTCCGGCGAGACCACGACACACGCGCCGCCGCCATCAATGGCAAGACAGCAGTCCGGCAGGTGGAATGGCCATGCCACCCAGCGAGAGCTGTGGTAGTCCTCAAAGCTCATCTTCTCGCTGTGCATGAAGGCCTTGGGGTTCAGGTTAGCCCATTTCCGCGTGGCAACCGCCACTTCGGCCATCCCTTGCCTCGTCCGGTCCTCCCCGTACAGGTGCATGTAGCGAGTACAGGCCATGGCATAGCTCATGGGCGGCGCGGCAATGCCGTACGGCAGCTCGTATTGGGAGCCTGGCAACCCCATGTCCGTGCCGCCGCTGCGGCGCTGCGCCCTACCCGCCTCGCCGTGAGTGATGAGCGCCACCTCGCACCGGCCTGCTGCAATGGCCTCCAGCGCATGTGCCACGTGGATGACAAAGGACGACCCACCCACAGAGGTGCCGTCCGTGTGTTTCGGCGTGATGCCAAAGTACTCAGCGATGGTCAGGGGCGACGTTGCCGCGCAGAAGATGCCGTCCACGTCCTTGATGCTGAGGCCCGCGTCCGCCAGCGCGTTGTAGCTCGCCTCCATGTGGTGCTGCAGAGAGGATTTCCCGGGTATGCGGCCAATCTGGTCCGATTCATCCACCCCCACGATGGCCGCCTCCCCTGACAAATCGAGCATTGCGGGCCTCCTTCACATGTCGTTCGGTGAGCAGTGCACAATGGGGCTTAAGAAAACGCCCATACCATACCATCACCTTCCACCAGAGGCAACCAGAAATCTACCCTCCGGGTCCTGTCGGCTCCCCCTGCCCTATCGTGAGCCAGTTCCCGGCCAGATTCAAGGCAAGGTGCAGCGTGCCGTCAACCTGATACTCCACGACCCAGGCGTCCGGCACCCTCTGAAGCTTGGTTACGGCGAGGTTGGAGCTTCCGCCTTGTTCAGCGCTCGTTTTCTTCCACCACTCCTCAAAGCTCGTGAGAGTCACCTGAGCGCGGGTCTCATACTGCCTGGCTTTGTAGGCTTCGAACAGCCACGGCGTCAGGCCAAAGCCTAGCAGGGCCAGGGCAATGACCAGCGACCTCAGACTGTCACGTTTGGCCTGCCAGGACAGGCGGCCCTTGAGCCGGGCGCTGAGCAGTACCCCAAAGGCAGCCATGCTGCCCAGGTAGAACGCAATGGCTGGAAGCGAAGGGAGCATGTCCGCACACCTCTACTACGGTCTCTATGGTTTTCCGCGTGCGTATGATACGAGAAGAGCCCGTGGCGCGTCACCCTCCAGCCGGCGTGAGCCACAGGAATCCTGCTTATTCTGTCAAGTTGCCAGATTGAGCGCAGGATGGTATTTTTGTGCACCACGGTGGACGCCTACGCCATCCACGCACGGTTGGTGCAGTCCACTACGCAACACCCCCGAATCAGCGGGAGCCTGTATATGCCTGTCCTGACCAACCTCATCACTCGCTCTGTTGGCGTCATTGCCATCGCCCTGGGGATTATCGTCGTCATGAGCATCCTTCAGGAATTGGGCCTGTCTCTGCCATTGCGCGGCGGCTCCCCTTCCAGTTTTCCGCTGAAGGGTCAGGCAGTCTTCGCTGAAGGTACGACCTTCAACGCTTCTCTCGTTCCCGCAGCGGACGGCACCTATGACGTGGGCGCCAACGGGGCCCCACTCCGCTGGAGAGATGGCTGGTTCAGCCGCAACGTGACAGTCGGCTCCCAGTTGCTCCTCGGCCAGGCGATGACCGCCTACAATGTCGCTATAAATTCCTCTCCACAGCTCCTGAGTGTGACCCAGGCTACAGAGGACGACCCCACGCCACTGGAGCGTATTCGCTATCGCTACGCTGCCAACGGCAATCCTGTCTATGAGATAAAGACCGCCACCGGAGGGGCCTGGGTACCCATTTGGTGGCTCCAATTGACCAAAGAAAATAGTGGTCCCGCAACCGAGACGTTGCACTTCGGCCGCGAGCTCTTCTATAACGTCCCGCTGGCAGGCAATGTGGCCTATTTCAATGAGTTCCGGTATGGCGGCACCTTCGACAACCCCGAGACTTCAACGGTAGGCGTCGGGTGGCAGGGGTACGTAAGGCTCAACAGGAAGGGGGCCTTTGTAGACGAGATGGTCCTTGGCGCCGAGAACAGTCACAACGTCGCTTTCCTGACGACGACAAAGAAGGCGTTTCCTCCCTATATCAATAGCGCAGAGAGGCGTCTGGTAGTCGGAGGAATAGAAGACGCCAACAAACTGGCGCCTGTAACGTTCTACAACAGCAAGGTCAACTGGGATAGCAGCGCCTTTTTGGACGGCGGGACCATCAAGGTCATGACCGACACAAGACTGACGCTGCAAGCATCCGGTAAAGGCTCCTTTGAGTTGAGGCTGGGCAACGATAGCCTGGAAGGCTTCGAGTATCGCGTTGGCGACAACTCTCGCCTGACAATTGGGACACTCGCCGACGCCACCCCATATCTCAAGTCCCGTAACGGTACTAACCTCATATTGCAAGCTGATGGTGGCAGCCTTGCACTGGGCGCAGACAAAGCTGTTAGGGCCGTCTTAACCGCTTCAACGCTTGACTTCCAGCAAGGCACGACGATAACAACCCCCCCAGGCCAAAACCTCAAGTTACTTCCAGGCAGCAATCAACTCGTGCTCAATGTCTCTGGAGACAACAATACTGGCTTTGTCTATCGAGTCGGCAACAACGACCGGCTGTTCATTGGCACTGCTTCTGGCGGCAAGTCCGTCATTGGCACCCGAAATGGGACGTCTCTTTCCCTAGCCCCAGCCGGGACCCTCTATCTCGACCAAACCACAGTGGTCAATAGTGCTTCCGACGCAACCACCCATTTCCGTGTCGAGACGGATTCGTATCCGAACGCATTTCATGTGGATCCGTCCACCAACACCGTCTTCTTTGCCAAGACCCCTACTACAAACACTTCATTAGGGTTGGTCACGCTTTATGGGACGGGCGCCCTCTTGGGTGTGGGCCCTTCGGACGGGAGCGCCGCGCTCGTTGTTTCCCTGGATAAAGCAGCCAAAGAAGTGCAGTTCAGGAACTACAACTACTACGGCATTACTCTTGCCCCCAGCGCCACTGGTCGAATCAAACTGGATGGCAACGTGCAGATGGGCGCCGATGCCCGCACTATCGCTGACAACCTCGCAGTCACACCCGCAGCCCTCACCCTCACGCCCGCGAAGTCCCTTGTGACCGTTGATTGTCAAGACGCCAACGGCTGCGCTATCACGATGTCCACCAGTGGCATCGCGGACGACCAAGTCGTCACCATCGTCAACACGTCATCCAACACGGTGAGCTTCGCCGATGCCCCAGGCGTGAGCGAGCTTGCCGGCAACTTTTCTGCAGGTCGCAACGACTCCCTCAGCCTTCTGTTCGTGGCGGGCCGGGGCTGGGTAGAAACTGCCAGGTCCAACAACTAGGGCTCGCCTCAGTGTGATGCCGGACCCAGCGGCTGCCGCTCCCAAACCGCTCGTGCCTGGCTAACCCCTTTGTGGGCGACCGAGCGTCACCCGTCCCGCTCCTCATTCCGCTGTTCCCAGTGTCCCCTCTCTCGGGCGAGCTGCCTATGGCCCGCACCCGAAGACCAAGCGTTGCCATTGCGTAGTGCTTTGGCTACAATGGGGCCAACTTGGCCGCCACAGAAGGGAGCAGCGTATGGCAACCTATGACACGAAGCATCTTCGCAACGTCGCCTTGCTTTCCCACTCAGGCACCGGCAAGACAACGATTGGAGAAGCAATGCTTTTTGCCTGCGGCGCAATAGGCCGCATGGGGAAGGTAGAGGACGGCAACACGGTCTCCGATTACGAGCCGGAAGAGGCGAAGCGGCGCTCCAGCATGCAGATGTCGGTGCTGCCGTGCAAGTGGCGCGACCACAAGCTAAACGTGCTGGACACGCCGGGGTACTGGGACTTCGTAGGCGAAGAGGTGTCGGCGGTGCGCGCTGCGGATGCGGCGGTGCTGGTAGTGGCCGCCCAGGCAGGCGTGGAAGTCGGCACAGAGGACGCCTGGCAACGGTGCCAGGAGCGCGGCCTGGTGCGCATGGTGTTCATCAACAAAATGGATAGGGAAAACGCTGACTTTGGCCGGTCGCTGGACAGCGTCCAGAAGGCCTTCGGCAAGCAATGCGTCGCCATTCAGGCGCCGATTGGGGCGCAGCAGAGCTTCAAAGGCATCGTGTCATTGCTGAGCCCCCCCGCCGATGCGCCTGAAGCTATCCTCGGCGAAGTGCAGCGACTGCGGGAGCGTATGATCGAAGCGGTGGCTGAGTCGGACGATGAACTGGCGACGAAATACCTGGAGGGGCAAGAGATCACCCAGGAGGAGTTACTCGCCGGCCTGAAGAAAGGCGTCATGGCGGGCCAGTTGACGCCGGTCATGGTTGGTTCGGCGGTGGCGGGTCAGGGGATCAAAGAACTGCTGGACGCGATGGTTGACTTGCTGCCTTCGCCGGCGGACGTACAGCCTGCCGAGGCGACGAAGCCTGGTGGGAACGAGAAGGTGAGGCTTGCGGCCGACCCGAACGGCCCGCTGGTAGCGCAGGTATTCAAGACCTCCGCCGACCCCTTCGTGGGCAAGCTCTCGTATTTCCGAGTTTACAGCGGCACGTTCAAGGCGGACTCACAGGTGTGGAACGCAACGAAGGCGCAGGCCGAGCGCGTAGCGCAAGTGTTCGTACCCATGGGCAAGACGCAGGAGAGTGTGCCGAGCCTTGCGCCCGGCGACATAGGCGCGGTGTCGAAGCTGATGATAACCAGCACCAGCGATACCCTGTGCCTGCGCGAGAACCCGCTGCTCCTCTCGCCAATCACCTTCCCTGAGCCCGTGTACACCGCTGCCATTGCGCCCAAGGGGAAGGCGGACGTGGACAAGATGACCACCTCCTTGGCCCGCCTGACGGAGGAGGACCCGACACTTCACATGACGCGGGAGCCAATGACCGCGGAAACGCTGCTTGCCGGCATGGGTGAGACTCATACGGACGTTGCTGTGGAGAAAGCGCGGCGGAAGTTCGGCGTGGAGCTACTGACCGGCCTGCCCAAGATCCCATACCAGGAGACCATCTCCGCCCCCGCGAAAGTGGAGTACAAGCACAAGAAGCAGTCGGGCGGGCACGGGCAGTACGGCCACGTGTTTCTGGAGCTGGCACCTATGCCGCGCGGCGGGGGGTTTGAGTTTGCGGAGAAGGTGGTGGGCGGGAACGTGCCCAAGGAGTACATACCCGCCGTGCAGAAAGGCGTCGAAAGGACGCTGCCTGAAGGCGCGGTAGCCGGCTTTCCACTGGTTGATCTAAAGGTGGTGCTGTACGACGGCAGCTCGCACCCGGTGGACTCCTCGGGCATGAGCTTCGAAATAGCCGGGGCGGCCGCCCTGAAGAAGGGCGTCATGGAGGCGCGGCCTGTGATCCTGGAGCCGGTGATGCGCCTTGAGGTGACGGTGCCCGATGCCTTTGCCGGCCATGTGGTGGGCGACTTGAACACCAAGCGCGCCCGCATACTGGGGATGACGCCCCAGAGCGGGACGACGGTGGTAGAGGCAGAGGTGCCGCAGGCTGAAATGCGGCGGTACGTTACGGAACTGCGTTCAGCCACGGGCGGGCGAGGCAGATTCAAGATGCAGTTCGCGCACTACGCAGAGGTGCCGCAGCACATTGCCCAGCGCATTGTGGACGACGCCAAGCGAGAGAAAGTGGGGGCATAGCGCGCGCCAAAACGCCCGCAAAAGGGAGGCGTCGCCGTGGTATTGGAGCAGATCATCGGAAGCATATTGGAGGCAAGCATGGTCGGACGTTTCGTAAGCTTTCTGAAGAAGTCTGAGGCTGCGGAGGACCCGGTGTGCCACATGCAGGTGGACACCAAGAAGGCGGGCGGGGGGACGTTTGAGCACCAGGGCAAGACCTACTACTTCTGCGGCCCTGGTTGCCGGGTTGCGTTCGCTAAGGACCCTGAGGGGTATCTGTCCGGCAAGAAGGGAATGAAGATGTAGCAGCCCTCCGAGGCGGCTGGACGGTCGGACTACGATTCACGAGCCATTGAAGAAGGCGCATGTCTTCTCCAGCTCCACTGGAGTAGACATGCGCCTTTCAGTTGTCCCTAAAAGGTGCTTGCCGCGCCCTACAAGGGAAGCCATTGCTTGTGGTATGATTCGCGCCGAATGCACACGAGGGGGTAAGACATGGCGAAAATCGTCGGCAGCGGTCAGTTCACGTATGAGATGAACGAGGACTGGGCCAAGATCCCGGCTGGTTGGGAAATGCCCGTGGCTTCCGTGGCAGTAGACTCGCAGGATAGGGTCTTCGCGTTCAACCGCACGCAAGACCATCCGGTGTGCGTCTTTGACAGGGATGGCAATTTCCTCTACTCATGGACCGGCGGACAGAACATCTTCAAGTTCCACCACACCGTCTACATAGACCCTCGCGACAACGTGTGGCTGGTGGAGCGGGACTACTGCACGCTGATGAAGTTCAGCCCAAAAGGCAAGCTCCTCATGACCATTGGGGAAAAGCTCCGGCGTTCCGACACAGGCATCCCTGACGATGATTTCCGCTCTGATTCGTACCTCCGCCTCAAGCGGTCGGCAGGGCCATTCAACCTTCCTACAAGCATCGTGGAAGCGCCAAACGGCGATCTTTTCGTTTCGGATGGCTATGCAAACGCGCGCGTGCACAAGTTCACAGGCTTCGGCATGCACGTCATGTCCTGGGGCGACCCAGGGTCTGCGCCGGGGCAGTTCAATCTGCCCCACGGCGTCTGGATTGATGGCAAGGGTCGCCTGCTCGTGGCAGACCGGGAAAACAATCGTATCCAGATCTTCTCGCAACAGGGAGAGTACATCACTGAGTGGAAGCCGGGGCTTGTCGGCCCTGCCAACCTGTGCATGGACGCGCAGGGAATCACATACGTCGCTGAACACAACGGGGGCTACGTCAGCATCCTTAGCCCCGATGGGGAGATGCTGGCCCGGTGGGGCACCGAAAGGTATCGCTCAATGCACGGTATCTGGGTGGACTCCCACGGGGACATCTACGTGGCGCAGCCAGGGGACGTTGGAGGAGGGGTCGGCCAGCGGAAGGTAGTCAAGTACCTAAAGCGTGGGTAGGAGATGAGGGTCATGTCTCACGTGGGGCAAGTGCTCTTCAAGATGGCGCGCGTGGGACATGAAGAGCTCGCGGATGGTCATTTGTTTCCCAAAGATGTAGGTGGATTTCCACCACTCGTCTTCGGGGGTTTCCTCCAGCAGGGCCAGAAGGGCCCCGTGCGCCTCATCATACGCGGCGCGCGTGGAGGCAGGCGTGAGGTTTCTGGCAATCCAGCGAGCGCTCAGCACGTTGATACGATCGGCGAGACCTGTTTTGACAAGCCAGGGAGGGAACCCGGCCGTGCGTTTCCCTTTTTGGGCGAAGCGCACGCCCCGGGGGATGACAGCACTGACATAAGAGAGGATGTGGGCCGCAAGCTGGCCGTTCGTCCACTCCAGGATGACACTCCGGCGTCGCCAGTCCTCCAACGTCATGCTTGCGAGAAGGCCGTGAAAGGCGATTCGGGTGGCTTCCATCTCCGCCCGGACCGCCTGGCGACTAGGGGGCTGCTCCTCAAGGCTAGGGATGCCGAGGCCTGCCTTCATGTCGTTGCCTCAACGAACTCTTGGCATGCGTGGCTCAACCGAGGACAGAGATAGGATAGCGCATCGGGCGGGAGGATGCCATAGGCGGTCGGCTTTCCAGCAGGGCCTTTCGGCTCTCCGGGAAGGGACTATCTCCTCTCCCTTGAGGGGAGAGGATTAAGGTGAGGGTGAAGCGTACCGCTCAGAAACGCGAAGCTATTTTGTTGATGACCTTCAGGGGGCATCCATCCACCCGAAACGCCGAAAGACCCTGGGTTCTCCACGGTTCAGGGTCTCTACCCATTCGCCGATTGGCGCTCAACCTGTGCTGAGAGCACGGGCGCAGCCGATGGCCACTCGCTCCCGCCGGCAGGCTCCATAGTGATGCCAACGGCAGAGTACTGTGTGAGAGGCTCGGGGAATCTCAGGTTGAGCATCCCATACCCTGTTTCATCCACGGTGAAGACGCCGCTGCTGACCCGCTGGCCGTCGCGTATGAGCCACACCTGATAAGCGGTGGCCTCGCGCCGCTCCAGTCCTTGCGAGACCAGGACGCCCCACGTGTGGTCTCTGCTGACCATCATCATGCCCCGCGCCCGGGAACCGTCGGCTCCGTTGCGGAGCATCACCGTCTCCATTCCAGGGATGGCGATGGTGTAGGTGAGGTCGCGCTGCTGTTGGACGACGTCCATCATCTGCTTGTTCTCTTCTCTTAGAAGGTGGACCTCTCCACGCAGATCGGCGACGGTGACAAGAAGCGCTGTGGCGACGGCCAGGCTGAATACGGCGGCGGCCGAGGCCGCCCAGAGGGGAGCGCTGAAGCCACGGAAGGGACTGAATCTGCTGCGATAGGCCGCGCCAGATGGGCCGCGTGCAACAGCCGCCTGAGGGGTTTCGGCGATCCGCTGAAGGGTGCGGGCCTTGAGCGACGGCGGCGGTTCAACCGGCTCGACGGCGAAGGCCAGGGCCGCCGCCGATTCAAGGTCGTCGCGCGCGCTGGAGGCGCACGCCGGGCAGGCGTCCAGGTGCGCTTCAACCTCCTCCCTGTCATGAGGGTCTAAAGCGCCCAGGGCGTAGGATGGCACGAGGTCTCGGACCTGGGTACAGTTCACGATGGCTCCTGAAACGCCGCAAGGGCGGCCCGAAGTTTTTGCAACGCAAGGCGCATGCGGGTCTTGACAGTCCCTAGGGGCTGCTGAAGACGGGCGGCGATTTCCGACTGGCTCAGCCCCTGGTAGTAGGCAAGTTGGACCACACTGCGTTGTTCAGGCGGCAAGACATCCAGGGCTTTGCGGACAACTTCAGCTTCTTGAGCTTTTTGCGCTCCCTCAAGAGGGCCGTTGGAGTTCGTGTTGGGGAACAGAAGGGCATCCAGCCCGGCCTGTTCCAGCGCGGCGCGCTGGCGCCCTGAGCGGCGCATCTCATCAATGGCCTTGTGGTGGGTCATGGTCATAAGCCAGGTAGAGAAGCTGCCCTTTGCAGCGTCGTAGGTCTTGGCTTTCAGCCAGACGTTGAGGAAAACCTCCTGTGTAACCTCCTCTGCTCTGCCCTGGTCGCGTAGCAGGTGAAGGGCAAGCCCGTAAACAGCTCTTCCCCGGCGGTCATAGATCTCACACAGGGCGTCTCTATCCCCCCGCTGCACCAGGGCGATAAGCTGCTCCTCTGACTGTTCGACATAGGTCACGGAAGCCCTCGCTGGGGCCCGAAAGGCCTAGTCAGTATGTGATACGCTCGCATGCGGCAGATGGATTGGGTCATCCCAGGGTTGCGATGAGGGCCCACAGGGCTTTGATCTCTTCTTCGGCCTTCTCTTTGTCTTCGGCCTCAGGGAACAGTTTAAGGTATAGCTCCAGCCCGCGAATAGCCTCCCGGTACTGTCCCATGAGGTAATAGAGGCGGGCGCGTTCGCGGATATTCACTGATAGGGCGGGGTCTATGATGGCGATGCGGTCCGATGCCGAAAGGGCCTTCGCATACTCCTTGGACTCAAAGTAGGCGACTTTCAGGCCGGTGAGCAGGCGCACCAGCATCTGCTTCTTGTCGTAGGGGAAAAGGAACTCCTCCTTGAAGGGCGCCCCGCCCTCGTAGCGGCTACGCACCGATTCCTCGCAGTCCGCGCGGGTCATGAGACCTCCGCCGTTGAAGGGGTCCAAATAGACCGCCAGGCTGCCGGCGGCATAGCTCAGTATGAAATGCCCCGGGAGGCCAACACCGTCCAGCACTATGCCGCACTTGGCCGCAATGACCTTGTAGAGGATGCACAGGGAGATGTGGTTGCCTCTTTTGCGCTCCAGGACCTGGTCCAGGTAGCAGTTGCGCGGGTCGGCGCGGCCTTCGCTGTCGCCGGTGAACCCTTCCGACTGGGAGAGGCGCCGGCCCAAGGCTGCAAGGCGCTCCACCGGCGGGGCGTCCTGAAGCAGAGCAGGGGCGACGCGCCCGGCGATGGCGTCCAGGGTCGCAAGACACGCGTCCACGTCCAGGTCGGGGCGCTCTTCTCCGGCGATGTACAGCGCCGCCAGGGCCAGGTCAACGTCCTCCTCCGGGCCGCGGACCAGCTCGGTGAAGAGACGGCGGAACACACGCTGTGGCATCATAAAAGTAGACGAAAGGAATCGTGTCCAGGCCAACGCCGGTGCTATTGGAGTATACTGGAGTCCCATTCGCAGGGGAAGCTGGAGGCATCTTTTGACCGACGACGTGATGACGCCGATAGTCCGGCTCGCCCTTGCCGTGGCAGCCGGCGCGCTTGTGGGGCTGGAGCGCACGTACAACGGGCGTCCCGCCGGTTTCCGCACCCATGCCCTCGTAGCTACCGCCTCTAGTTTGTTGATGCTGTTCACCGTGTTCCAGTTCGACTTCTTGAAAGATGCTCCCTCCGCCGCTTTCCAGGCTGACCCGACCCGGATGGCGCAGGGCATCATGACGGGCATAGGCTTCCTTGGCGCAGGGGTTATTGTCAAAGAGGGGATCACTGTCCGGGGGCTGACCACGGCTGCTTCCATCTGGATGACAGCGGCCATCGGTATCTTGATTGGTGTGGGCTTCTATGTGGCCGCCGGCGTTGCGGAAGTGCTCACCCTTGGAACACTGTCAGGCTTCCGCTACTTGGAGACGTTTGTCCCAACGCTCTACTTTGGCCGTCTGACGGCCAGCATCTCTGCTGACGCCGTGTCGGAAGAGGATTTGAGGCGTATCGTCGCCGGCAATGGAATGAGGGTTTCCCACTTTGGCTACGGTTACTCGGGGAGAGGCCGGGTCATTGAGTACAGCATGACGATTCAAACCCGCAACGCAGACAATTTTCGGAAGCTCGCCAATGCCCTCAAGGACATGAACAAGCTCCAGGAGTTCAGGTTAGAGCCTGGCTGGGAGTAGTCCAAGCCTTCGCCGGTCCGCAGGGGCTGCGTTCGTATTGGCATGGGCGGCGGCGCCGTGTACAATAAGGGCTAACGGCGTATTCGTCTAGCGGCCAAGGACGTCGCCCTCTCAAGGCGAAGACCACGGGTTCGAATCCCGTATACGCCACCACCTCTGCCCTTTTTTGTAGCTGCTCTCGTCTCAGATTCCGCTGCCGCTTTGCGCAGCCGTCCTACCCCGTTGGCCGGCGCGGACCTGTACCCTGACCCCCTGGAGCACCTGGCCCGGATACGCAATCTGCGCCGTCACCCCTACGAGTTCTACCTGAAGGCCGGCTTCCCTATTGTCGGCGTGATGCCCGACGCCAACTGTCCCGGCAAGCCGGACATCTACATGGCGAAGCGCGTTGCGGGCGCGTGACGGCGACACGCGTTCGGCTGTCGTGCTCACCCGCTGCTAGCTTGCCCCGCTTCCCTGTTGCACCGCTTCATGTTCGGCTGCAGGCAGTTTCACCAGGACAACAGAGGAGGGACGAAGGGGATCGCTGAACTGGAGCCAGAGGTTGCCTGCGTCAGCGGGCACTATGAAGGACAGGACAACAGCGATGCTGCCGCCGGATGGCAGGCCCCCCTCGTCCAGCGTCGCCCAGGAGGGAGGCAGCGCAACAGTGGTCTTTTCCGATAGCAGCCGGAACTGAAAGTTCGAGTAGTCCACACTGTGGTCCCGTGTGTTGGTGAGAAGGACCGTGGCTTTGACCTGCGTTTGACCGGCCCGCACCTGGCCGTGAGGCAACTCCCATTCCTGCGCAACGGCAGGCCCGGAAGGGTGCTCTACTTCCTCAATGGTCAGCGCGCCGAAGGACGTGGGGACCTCTTGCCCTACCGCATAGACCGTCGCCGGCAGCCCGGAACGGACAATGCGGCTCCCCACGAACAACCCCGCTGCAAGGGCCGCGCCAACCACAGCCAGAGTGACGATGGCCGCCACGAGGGTCCGGAGGAGCATGGCGCTGAGCACGTACGCCTTTGCAGGAACGAGCAGGGGCAGATGGGCTTTCATGCCGGGTCATCCTCCCCCCCCAATGGCACTTCGCCTCTCTCAACCATCGCTGGACCTTCCCCCACGCCGCACAGTTATTCCTGTGCCGGCAGGCGCCGCCTTCGACCCTTGCTTTGCTCATTTGCTTAGCTCCTCTTTTTTATCATTTCAATCACCTAATAAACTAGAACTCGACTCTAGAAGCCCCGTCAAACACTCGATCCACCGGCAACTGACCAGTCTCTCCAAACCTCGAATGTTGGAGCAATCATCCCAACTCGCTATAATGGGCCGTGGTCCGCTGCTACGGCTGTAACTGTAGTAGGCATTAGTAGACATCAAGTTGCTGGAGTATGGAATGCTACGTAAAGTCACGAGGTTGGCCATCGCCGCTTTGTTTGTTGGAGTGCTTGCCGCAGCGTGCAGCAGCCCGGCTTCTACGCCTCCTCCCGCGCAGGTTACCAAGCCTTCCCTAGCGTTCAACGGTGCAACCAGCTCCTGGGACCTGCCCAACGGCTGGCGGGCGATCGAGATTAACAACCGCGTCTGGAACATTTACGACCAGAACAACAAGCGGGTGTTCCAGTACCAGATTGAGCTTGACGGCTCCCTCACTCTTCTGGAAGACGATTGGGTCCCCACGGACTACTAGGCAATCTTCGTAGCTCTGGGAGTAGCCCATGGGCATGGCTCCGCTTCGTCGTATTGTGGCCGGCGCGGCCGTGGCGGCCATGCTGGCCCTTGCCTGCCAGCCGGAAACCAGCCATTCACCCATCCCGCCGGACACACGCACACCTGCTGCCACCCAGACGCCGTTGCCCTCTCCCACGCCCCACCTGACGCCCCCGCAGCCTTCTGACGCAGTGATGGTCTGGCCAACCCTTGTGCAGCCCGGCAGCGCATCTGCCGTACCGGGCGATGAGATGACCCTCCTTGGCTCTGGCGGCTATCTGCAAATACGCGGCAGCCACTACGAGCTCGCCCACTCGTTTTCCGTGACGTTCGATGGCCAGCCCGTGGGCAGTCTTGGGTGCTCCGTCAACGGCTGCCAGGGCGCGATGGACATTCCAGCCGATGCCTCTCCTGGCCCGCACGTCATCCAGGTAGAGGGCGGTTCTCGGATTACCCTAGATGTTGCCGCGCCCCGCTCGGATTCCAGTCCTCCCATTGCCGGCCCTGTCTCTGGAGGTCCAGCCGGAGTCGAATCCGGCCTCACCGTAGTGCCTTCTCTCCCCCAGTCGCCGCCACCAGAGGGACTGCCAGGGTCTCCCGCTACCAAACAGAAAGAGCTGGCAAATGAGGCCACGCCTACCCCTGCCCACACCGCCACACCATCGCCGTTGCCCTCCGCAACGCCGACGCCTTCGCCCATGGCGACTCCGACGCCTATCCACACCACAACGCCATCGCCAACGGCAACTCCCACACTCACCGCAACGCCTACACCTGCCCCTACCGCAACGCCGGCCCCATTGCCAACAGCAACCCCTACGCCCGCATCGCCCTCGCCTACTACCAGCGCGGCGCCTGCGTCTTCCAACCTCTCAACGCCGTCGCTCCAACCACCCTTGGTGATTCAGGCCGTGGATCTTAAAGCGGAGGTCGTGACCATCACGAACACTGGCGATGCCCCCCAGGACATGACGGGGTGGAAGCTCATAAGTCAGGTTGGCACACAGGTGTTTGTCTTCCCACCGGGGTTCATCCTGGATGCAGGCGCAACAGTGCAGATCACCAGCGGCCCAAACAGCCGCTCACAGTCACCGTCGGTCCTCCAGTGGCTGAACGCCGACGGCAATCCCCGAAAGCAGGCAGTCTGGAATGACAACGGCGATCCTGCGCTTCTGTACGATAGTGCGGGGAACCTGGTGTCGTCCTATCCGTGAGAGGGATTGTGATTTTTCTCGCAATTCGGTCATCATAAAGGGATTCCGTTGTTGACACCCCCTAGGCCCGATGATATAGTGC
>JACQUI010000285.1 GCA_016210395.1 Chloroflexota bacterium
ACTCCACATCTCATGTGATGGCGAGTGCCGTGCTGGAGCTTTTCCCAGACGCCAAGCTGGGCATAGGCCCACCCACCGAGGACGGGTTCTACTACGATTTCCTGGTCTCGCGCCCCTTCACGCCGGAGGACATGGCGGCGATCGAGGAAGGTATGCGCAGGATCATCCGCGCCAACCTGGCCTTTCAGCGCCGGCAGCTGTCCCGGGGCGAGGCCAGGGAGCAGCTCGCCGAGCAGCCCTTCAAGCTGGAGGTAATAGACGAGATTCCCCCAGGAGAGGCCATCTCCACCTACCGCCACGGGGAGTTCGAGGACTTGTGCGAGGGGCCGCACCTGGACTTCACCGGCGCCATCCGGGCGTTCAAGCTCCTCTCCATAGCGGGCGCTTATTGGCGGGGCGACGAGAAGCGGCCCATGCTCCAGCGCATATACGGCACCGCCTTCGAAACCCAGGACCTCCTGGACGAGCACCTGCGCAGGCTGGAGGAGGCCCAGCGGCGCGACCATCGCCTCCTGGGGCGGCAGCTCGGCCTCTTCATCATGGACCCCATAGCTCCGGCCAGCCCGTTCTTCCTCCCCAAGGGCGCCGTGGTCTACAACCTGCTGGTGGAGTATGTCCGGGGTCTCTATAAGCGCTACGGCTACCAGGAGGTCATCACGCCCCAGATTTTCGACATGGAGATCTGGAAGCGTTCCGGCCACTACGACCATTACAAGGAGAACATGTTCCTTGTGCAGGCGGAAGAGGAGCGGGAGTTCGGCGTGAAGGCCATGAACTGCCCCGCCCACGCCATGATCTTCGGCGCGCAGCTCCACTCCTACCGGGAGCTGCCCCTGCGCTTCGCCGACTTCGGCCGGCTCCACCGGTACGAGCGGTCGGGCGTTGTCCAGGGCCTGACGCGGGTGCGGACGTTCTCCCAGGACGACGCCCACATCTTCTGCACGCCGGAGCAGATCGTGCCGGAGATACACTCGCTGGTGAAGATGTTCCACGACACCTACCGCCTGTTCAGCTTCGACCGCACGCGTATCGTGCTGTCGCTGCGACCGGAGGGCCGCATCGGGACCGAGGAGATGTGGGACACCGCCGAACGCACGCTGCGGCAGGCGTTGGAAAAGGAAGGGCTGGCGTACAAGGAAGCGCCGGGGGAAGGGGCCTTCTACGGGCCCAAGGTGGACTTCATGGTGCCCGATGCTATTGGGCGGGAGTGGCAGCTTGGCACGATCCAGTTGGACTTCAACCTGGGGCAGCGCTTCGGCCTGGAGTACATCGGCGAAGGCGGCGCTCGCAGGCCGCCCGTGGTGCTGCACCGGGCCATGCTGGGATCCCTGGAGCGGTTCCTGGGCGTGCTCATCGAGCACTATGCAGGTGCGTTCCCCGTATGGCTCTCGCCGGTGCAGGCGGTGGTCATCCCCATCGCCGACAGGCACAACGACTACGCCCGCCAGGTGGAGCAGCGCCTGCGCCAGGAGAACATCCGCGTGCAGGTGGACGACCGCAGCGAGCGCATGAACGCCAAGATCCGCGACGCGCAACTCCAGAAAGCGCCCTACATGCTGGTGGTGGGCGACCGCGAGCGGGACCAGGGGGCCGTGGCCGTGCGCCTGCGCTCCGGCGAGAACCCGGGGGCCATGCCCCTGGAGACGGCGGTGGCGGCCATCAAGAAGGCGGTAGAGGAGAAGACGTAGAGGACCCTCTTCAAGGGGTCTCGGTGCGGGCGAGATGTAGGGGCGCAGCATGCTGCGCCCCTACTGTTTTTCTACCCTCACGCTGTTCCGCTGTGCCCAGCGCCGGTGTCTGCCTCTCCCTCTGGGAGGGGCCGCCCCCAATGCAATCGGTGCGCATAAGGGGAAGGTCTGCCTGCTCACGCCCTCCTCACCTGAGGGTGCCTCTGCAACCCCTCACTTGCGCGGAACAGAACGTTTATTCTACACTTGCTGGCATCAGTCCAGGAGGCCCGTCCCGTGGCCCGAGGCGCCAGCACGTCACACCTCGAAACCGCCCTGCTCATGCAGCGGGGGATCACCCTCATCCTCAGCGCGCACAACGCGTTCTTCTTCCTTGACTACGCCCGCCGGGCGCCTCGTCGCAGGCTGGGCGCATCTTCGCTTGCCCTTTTTAATGCAGCCCTTGGCGGTGAGAGCATGGCCTTTGGTGCCCTATGCCCTGAATGGCCAGGAAACGCTCACGGCGGCAGGGCAGCTCATAGCAACCGCTTTTTCTCTGGCAGCGGCGGTCCTCATGGCGGTCTTCGCGTTGCGGCACAAGCTGCGCCGGCGGCGATAGGGATCGAAGGAGGCGCGTCATGCACACACTAGCCCAGGCCATTCAGCGGCAAGAGCGGGAGCTTGCGGCGCTGCTCCTCATCAATGGCGCCCTGGCTGCGGCTCAGGCCATTCCGGAGGACGCCGTCACGCAGCTTCTGGAGGCGCTGGATGGCGCCGAAGCGGCTGCGTGGCCGATGCAGCACAGTATTCGGCAACAGCTAAAGTTGAACGACGACGAATTTAGAAAAGCAATTGACGGCACTCTTAGCCGAGAAGACTACATCGCCATCCTCAAGAGAAAAGGGATAATTGAAGATATCGGTTCCCAACCATGTCCCTCGGGTTCTCGGACGTCACACAAGGCCGGGCCCTCGACTCCACGTCGCAAGAGACGTTAAGGCTATCTTCCACAAGCAAGACCTTTTGCCTTCTTTCGGTCGGTTCCCCTCTCCCCTTCCCACGCTCGCGAATCATGCTATCATGGGGCCAAGGAGGACGGCAGCAGATGGAAGCGCCGGACGAGCAGCAGGCAAGGTCGCTGAGCGAGCGGGCCTTCCGCTTCCGCATGATGGGCGCGCTGCGGGAAGCCAGGGAGCTCTACCTGCGCAGCCTGGAGCAGTGGCGGGCGCTGGGCAACCAGCGCGGCGCCGCCGAAGCGCTCCAGAAGCTGGGCGAGATCGAGATGGACTTCCAGCGCGCTGAGGAGGCCGAGGCCTACCTGCGTGAGAGCGCCGCCCTGTGGGAGCGGCTGGGCGAGTGGGAGTCCTGTGCCGACTGTCTGCGCAAGCTAGGACGGATGGCGCGTGGCCAGGGCCGTCACGCCGCCGCCGAAGCCATCCAGCGGGAGCGGTGGCGCGCCATGGAGCTAAGCCGCCTCCAATGGGAAGACTCGGCGCGCAGGGGCGAGCCGGGGCGCTAGCCCAAGAACCCCTGACCCCCTCTCCATGCGGAAAGGGGACCCACTAACACGACGCCACTGCCCATAGCTTTGTCCCCCTCTCCGTTGCGGAGAGGAGGACCACAGGGGAAGAAGTCTCCCCGTCACCCCTTTTTCGCCCCAAAGTACCACTTCATGGGCGTGAAGTAGTAGTCCTTCCACCCCTGCTTGTAGTCGTCCCCCTGGCCGTCAGGGATGTTGGTGTGCGCCAGCGTCACCCGCGTTCCCTTCGGCGTCTCCGCCAGCAGCACCTCCAGCGTCGAGTCCGCCGCGCCCTCCGGGAAGTCCGCGCTGCGCCAGCTCTGCACGATGCGACTGTACGGCGCCAGCGCTTGGGTCGTGCCCTGGATGTACCCGTCCCATGCGCTGAATGCGCCTCCTACCCTTGGGTCCACCTGCGCCGCGCCGCCGCCGCTCATGGCCGTGTGCTCGGCGCTGCCCAACCACGCCTCGTAGATACGCCGCGGGCTGGCTGGAATGACGGCGGAGACCTTGATGGACTCGGGCATGGCCCCTCCCATTCCTCGGCGTAAGGATTACGCTATTGTACCAGGTCGCGGAGGAACAGAGGGCGTGAGTCGTAGTCCTCTCGCCGTTGCGGAGAGGGACAGAGGGGGAGGTCCGGCGGCGCGCCGGAATCCCACGCCACCGTGCTTCCCACAGGGCGATGCCTTCAGTCCTCGGCCAGCAGCGTCTCGACGTTACACACCGTACAGGTACGCTTGACAAAGCGCAAACATGCTATTTACCATTTCAAGCGTCGAAATGTGTGGGAGCAAGGCTTCTTGCAGACCAGCATACGGCAAGAGGCCCACTGCCCCCGTAGTGGGCCTTTTTCTTGTGCAGGGCTCATACCATGGGAGGGCCGCCGGAGCAAGCTACAGAAGGAGGTGTGGATCATGGTGTACTTCACCGTTCGCTGCGACCCATTGCCGGGGAAGGAGGAGGAGTTCGACGGTTTCCTGGCAGATAAGGCGAAGAAGTTCTGGACCGGCCAGCAAGGGGTCAAGAGCTTCCACGTCTATGGCGACAAGCTGGCAGGCTGGCCGGAGCGCACCATCATGATCGAGGTGCAGGACCTGGGCAGCCTGCAGAAAATCCTGGACTCCGATGAGCGGAAACGCCTCCGCAAGGAGTTTATGACGTACACCGCTCGGTCAGAGAGCCAGATTCAGGACCCCATCGTCTAGCATGGTAAGGCTCCGGCGGCCCCCGGAAGGAGGTGAGACGCCTATGTGGACTTGGGTGAAAGCCATACGGGGAAAGTTCCGCATGCCCCGGCGCAACAAGAAGGACTAGGCCAATCGTGTCCCGCTGCCGGCAAGTTCCCTGGCTTTGAGGGCTGCCGCGGTCCCGCTCCTCTCCCTTGGGAGAGGAGACGGTGAGGGTGAAGGCCCGGCCTGCCCAGGGGTCCCGCTCCCTCCTTTAGCAACCAGCCGCGGGGGCTGACGGCAGCGGATGACAGCGTATCCAACTGCACAGCAGGAACGATAGCGCTCGTTCCTGCTGTCTGTGTTCCGTAGGGGCAGGGTCATCCTGCCCACGTCCTACCACGCACGCGCGGCAACCGCGCCCCTACGATTCCAGAGGCCCACCCACCGTAGGGGCAGGTCTCCCTGCCCGCGTCTCCCGGCATGCCCGCAAACGGGCGCGACAACCGCGCCCCTGCAATTCCACAAGCCTGCCACACGCGTACAAGGGGCAGGGTTTCCCTGCCCCTACCTACCGTCTACGTTCCGCAACACGCCACCGCCAAGAACCGCGGGGCTACGCGCTCTTCAGCCGCTCCAGCGCCTCGGGCAACTCGGCGATGTTCTTGATAGCGGCTGTCGGAGTCACGTCCAGCTTGCTGTCGTCGGCCCCCTCCAGCCAGATGCTGCGGATGCCGGAGTCGGCTGCCCCCTTGATGTCGTTCAGCAGGTGGTCGCCCACGTGCACGGCCGCCTCGGGCTGGCAGCCCATGCTTGCCAGGGTGTGCAGGAAGATGTCGGGGTTGGGCTTGGTCAGCAGCACCTCGTCGGAGTAAGTGCAGTACCGGAAGAAGCCACCCAGCCCTTGCATGGCAAGGTAGGCGCGGAAGGTGCGGCCGGGCGTCATGCCGGTGTTGGAGATGAGAGCCAACTTGTAGCCGGACTGGGTGAGAGCGGACAGCACATCCGCCACGCCTGGGGCCACCACTGGGGGCACATCGTAGAAGGCGTCGGCGTAGCGGTTCAGGATTGCCGTGAACGTCTCCCTTGGAATACGCTCCAACAGGCCGGGGCTGATCTGCCGCACGAACATCCGCACCTGGCGCTCAAAGGAAACATCAAGCCCTTGCCTGTGGATCTCCCGGCATTGCCGGTAGCCTGCTCGGAATGCCTCCCGCACCTGGTCCTCGGTGAACTCCTCTCCCACCTGTCGAAGCGCCGCGATCGTGTCCTCGATGCGAATGCGCGAACGCTCCCGCCCCAGATCCCTGGTGTCGAGCACAAGGGTCTGCCAGAGGTCCAGTGTCACAACCTGAATGTTCGACATGGGCGATATGATACCAGAGGTGTCAAGAGGGCGGAACGGTGGAAGGCCCCTACCTCAGTCCTCCCCCTTGGGGGAGGAGGAGAGAATCCCTTCCCCCTCAGGGGAAGGCTAGGATAGGGGCGTTACGCGCTTAGGGGCAGGGGGTGCTGGCCACCCTCTCTTATGGTGCCCTTGGCAACAGCCATGAAGCTGCGGAACAGCGGATGGGGACGGTCGGGCCGGGAGCGGAACTCGGGGTGGAACTGGACGCCCACCATGAAGGGGTGTTCGGCGACCTCGCTGATCTCCACCAGGTTACCGTCGGGGGAGAGGCCTGTCGGGCGGAGGCCCGCCTCGATCATCGCCTCCCGGTAGGCGTTGTTGAACTCGTACCGGTGGCGGTGACGCTCCGCGATCTCCGGCTGGCCGTACGCCTCCGCCGCCTTGGACCCTTCCACCAGGCGGCAGGGGTAGCTGCCTAACCGCATCGTCCCGCCCAACTGGCTGATGCCCCGCTGCTCTTCCATCAGGGAGATGACCGGGTACGCGGTGTCAGGGTTGAACTCAGTGGAGTTGGCGCCTTCCATGCCCAGGACGTTGCGTGCGAAGTCCACCACCATGAGCTGCATGCCCAGGCAGAGGCCCAAATAGGGAACTGCATTCATACGGGCGTATTGGGCCGTCTGGATGATGCCTTCGATACCCCTTGGACCGAAGCCGCCAGGCACGACGATGCCGTTTGCTGTAGCCAGCAGCGCCTCTGCGCCCCGCTTCTCAATGTCCTCGGAGTGCACCCACGAGATGTCCACGTCCCGATCGTTGCACAGGGCGGCGTGGAAGATGGCCTCTTTGACGGAGAGGTAGGCTTCAGGCAGGTCGGCGTACTTGCCGACGACGGCGATGGACACCTTTCGTTTCGGCGTGCTGATGCGCTCCACCATCTCCCGCCAACCGGCCATGTCCCGGCTGTGGTGCTCCAGGCCCAGGCGTTGCAGCAGCACATCGCCCAGTCCCGCCTCCTCAAGGATCAGGGGCACGCGGTAGATGTTGTCCACCGTGGGCATGGCGATCACGGCCTCACGGGACACGTCGCAGAAGAGGGCGATCTTGTCCTTGATGCCGTCCGGCATGGGGTAGTCGCTACGGAGGAGGATGGCATCGGGCTGAATGCCGATGCTGCGCAGCTCCTTGACGCTGTGCTGTGTGGGTTTTGTCTTCATCTCGCCGGTGGCGAGCAGGTAGGGAAGAAGCGTTACGTGGATGTAGTAGACGTTATCGCGGCCTGCATCGTTGCGCACCTGACGGATGGCCTCCAGAAAGGGCAGGCCCTCAATGTCGCCCACGGTGCCGCCGACCTCTACGACTACCACGTCAGCCTTGCTCTCCCGGGCCAGGGCGAAGATGCGGTCCTTGATCTCATTGGTGACGTGAGGCACAGCCTGGATGGTGCCCCCCAGGTAGTCGCCCCGGCGCTCTTTGCCGATGACTGCGCTGTAGATCTGGCCTGCGGTGACGTTGGAAGACGCCGTTAGCTCGATGTCAATGAACCGCTCGTAGTGGCCCAAGTCCAGGTCGGTCTCGCAGCCGTCCTTGGTGACGTAGACCTCTCCATGCTGGTAGGGAGACATCGTGCCGGGGTCTACGTTCAGGTACGGGTCCAGCTTCTGTACGGAGACCGTGAGGCCGCGGCTTTTGAGGATCCGGCCAATGGAGGCGACGCTGATGCCTTTTCCAATAGAGCTGACCACCCCGCCCGTAACGAAAATGAACTTGGTCATCGTGGTGCACCCGCGTCTCTGGCTGGCAATAAACAGGCCTGGGACCCGATGATCCCTACCACAGGCAATAGGAAACGGACGGATTGAAGAGAGGAGTAGTGCGGGAAGCAACCGCCGTAAAGCGGTTGTTGCCGGTCGGGGATGTGAACAGAGGGCACGATTTATGGTAAGTTCGCCGCTACAGGCATGTCAAGGGCGCGGCAAGCAGGTTGTCATCAAGAATGTTTTGTCACCGTTCGTGGCGCCTTGATGCCGCCTCTCCCAAGGAGGCCGCCCCGATCGCATCGGGGCGGGCGAGGGTAAAGCGCCCCTCTTCCAGCAGCGCCACGATACCTGCCATCCGCCTCTGGCCCAGACCCATCCCTCCCGCTATCCTGGCATCACCGGAGCCTCTACGCTTCTCCGCTTCTCCCAGGGGAGAGGCCGCCTCGATCGCATCGGGCGAGGGTGGCCATCAGACAAGAAAGGTTCGTTTCTCCCAAAAAAACCCAAGCCAAAAAAGCCCCGGAAAACAGCGAATCCCTACCCCCATCCATTACCCCACCAGCGTCATCACCGCGCCGGCAGCCAGCGGCACGGTGAGGTTATCGTCCAGAGGAACCGGAAGTAACTCAGCCAGAGCCGCCGCAGCAGCGCCCGCAACCAGAGCCCACCGGAACTCCACGTGCCCTCCCAGCGCCAGCCCCCAGACCGCAGCCACAGCGACTGCGAAGAAAGCCAGCGTGCCGGCGGGCGATTTTCCCCACACCCTGGGGCCCGGCGCGCGCCTGCCCACCAGTGCCGCCGTTGGGTCGCCCACGGCAAGGAACAGCATGGCCGGCACGGCTACCCTCTGGTCGAAGAAGATGAAACAAGCCAGCGCTCCAATCGCAAGGTATGTCGAGCCAGTCACCTTGCGGGACTCGCTCTCCTTGAGGCAAGGCCGAAACCAGCGGACAAACCACGCGTTCAGCCCCGGCGCGGCGAACCGCGCCGTCTCCAACGTGATGGCCAACGCCACAAGTGCAGCCAGCAGCCCCACCATGACGGTGTGGTCTACAAAGAGGCCAACGAGTGGTATGCCAGCGCCGGCCGCCATGTGGAAGAGGCGGCGCAGGGGGCTAACGCGAACTTCACTAAGGTGCCTCATGCCCGGCACGCCTGAACAGGGCCGCCCAGCCAACAATGGTCCTTGCCGTCGCCGCCTGCCACGACGAGGAGGGGGAGGGAAGAATTCGTACACAGGTATCATGTGGTGGGGAGAACTACGTCTGCCTCTCTAGATCATCAAACCATTCGGGATCGAGGAACAAGAGCCTTTCACCACGCCTCTCGCCAAATTCCCCCAACTCGACAGATCTCACTCCTAGTTCATTTTGAGAGCACATATCAAATAACTCCTCGCCTTCAATAGCACTCAGCCTTCCTTTGTTAGCCATTTCGTCCTTGGCATCACCAGTTAAGCGTGAAGTGGTGATGAGCAGGGCATAATGGCGGTGTTTATCGTCATCCGTTAGTTTAGCAGCTAGAGAGGTCACCACTTCCTTGCCAACATGAGTCGTCTCCCAATGCTTCAACTGAATAATGTAGTCTACAGTAAAGCCTAACTCATTCTTCTTCTGTGCCTCCACATCCACGCCTCCATCGTGGGTGAGTGCTGTTGAGACCTTCACAGTGAATCCGAGATTCTCAAGGAATCTCTTAGTAAAATTGCTTCAAGGCCAAATCCGATTGGGGCCCTTGCCCCAACTTTGCCTTCATGTCGCTTAGGCGTTGAAGAAAGGTCTTTTGGGTGACAGCATTGTAAGCTCGTATCGCTTTGGCAAGCGATTCTTCAGGAGATGGGTCTTGACCAACGGGTGTCTGCGCGGGTGGGTTGCCCGCATCTTGAAGGCTTTCAAAGCCATAATGCCCATGTTGTTGGAGGTCACGGAATTGAGATGGCGCATTCTTCTGCCCGGCGTCCCTAATATCAATGGCGATGGCTTGTCTCAGAGTGAGGTTAAGATTCGTGTTGATCTCTTTGCCAGTGTCTTCACGGTACTTGTCTTTGATTCTCTTTTCAAATTGGTTGACTATGTCAGCTACCTTGAACTCAGCTAGGGATCGTTCAACCAGGATTTCCGTGAGAATAGTCGCCACTTTGGCGTAGTCATACAATGCTGGCCTGCCCATGATTTCTTGTCCTCCTCGTAAGGAACTTGCCAGCTTCTGGTACAGCCAGTGTGCATCGAAAGCTCTGCCTTCATGGTCCTAAAACTGCGCTGTGTGAAGGCCTGTCGCAGTATGCAGGCCGTGGATAGCATACTACCCCTGATAAATAAGGCAATCTTAAAACTGCCGCAGGAAGCGCACGTCGTTGGCGTAGAAGTGCCGTATGTCGTCTATGCCGTGCTTCAGCATGGCAATACGCTCCGGCCCCATGCCGAAGGCGAAGCCGGTGTACTCCTCAGGGTCGTACCCCACGGCCTTGAACACGTTGGGGTGCACCATGCCTGCTCCCATGATCTCAATCCAGCCGTCGCCGCACAGGCGGCACCCCTCCCCCTTGCACAGGAAGCAGTCTATGGACATGTCTACGCCCGGCTCCACAAAGGGGAAGTAGTCGCAGCGGAAGCGCACCCGCCGGTCGGGGCCGAAGATGCGGCGGGCGAACTCGTACAGCGTGCCTTTCAGGTCGGCAAAGGTGATGCCTTTACCCACCGCCAGGCCCTCGACCTGGTAGAAATGCCATTCGTGGCGGGCATCCGTGGCTTCATGGCGGAAGACCTTGCCGGGCACGATGACGCGGATGGGCGGCTTGGCCTTCTCCATGATGCGCGCCTGCATGGGGGAGGTATGGGTGCGCAGGAGCATACGCCGCCCCTCTTCGGTGGGATCGGCCCAGTCTATCCACAGGGTGTCCCACATATCCCGCGCCGGGTGGTCGCGGGGGATGTTCAGCATGTCGAAGTTATACCGCTCCCACTCCACCTCCGGCCCCTCCGCCACGTCGAAGCCCATGCTGGTGAAGGCGGCGCAGATATCCCGCACCGTCTGGGTGATGGGATGCAGCCGGCCCAGGGCGATGGGCCTTCCGGGCAGCGTGACGTCCAGGCGATCGGCGGCCTGCTTGCGGGCGGCCTCTTGCTCCTGCAGGGCGCGTTGCCCGGCGGCGTACAGTTCCTCCAGCAAGCCCTTGATGCGGTTGGCTTCTGCGCCGGCGGCGCGGCGCTCCTCCGGAGAGAGGCCGCCCAGCTTCTGCATGGCCTGGCTGAGGCGTCCCCTGCGGCCCAGGAACTCCACGCGCCATGCCTCCAGCGCGCCGGTGTCGTGTGCGGCGGCAATCTGGGCCTGGGCGTCACGGGCCGTTGCATGCAGTTCGGCAATGAGCGGTTGTTGGGTGGTCATAGTAAGTCTCGGCTCCAGAGAAGCGGCGTTGAAGGGATTATACCAAAGGGTATGGTAGTGAATAGACTCGTCGCTGATCAAAAGCGCGTAGTCCGCCTTTCCCTTGACGAGCCTTGCCTGACAATTGCCTGTTGTGTCAGGGGGGTGCGAGGGGACACGGTCCCGCCGTCCCCCGGCGCTTCTGGGCGGGAGGGTGGGGAAAAGCAACGTCTGCTAGGCAAGAAGGGTACCCCGCGCCGCGAAAGAGGGAGAGCCGCTATGGGTCACGGTACGTGTTGCTTTGCAGGCAACTGCTGCACCAGGTAGGCGGCTGAGACCTCGTCCGTGATCAATGCCGTTAACTGGAGGCCAAGTTGCCTGGAGTCCTGGACTACCTTGAGCAGGCCCGCATGTTTCTGAGCGCCTCCGGCGACGAGCACCTTCTCCTTGGCCTTGTTGAGCTTCTCCAGGGGGATGGCAATGGTCTTGCTGTTGAGGCCGTGAAGGATTCTTTCAACGGCCTCGCGAATGTCCGCGCTGAGGTCCTTCTGCCCAATCCAGAAATAGCGATTGCAGATTTCGGCAATAACGGTCGGCGCCTTGGGAAGAACCTGGGTGCGCAGCTCCTCTATCTCCGCGCGGATGGCGTGGCTCTGGGGGCCGGTGTCTTGCAGCAGGTTGTGGCCTGAGTTGAGCACTCCGATGCCAAGCAACGCAATGTCCGGCGCGATTTCATAGGGGTCATCCGAGATATGAGGAGCAACCGCCTTGAGCACCTCCTGCCTGCCCGCTTCCAGGGCTATAGGAAGATGCACAAGGCGTACGTTGTTCTGCGGAATGCCGAGCACCCCGGCGAGCCGCACTGCCACGGCGTCGGAGTCGAGGTTGGCCTGCTTTTCAGCCCAGGGCCAGATGATCATGGAGCCGACAAGGGACTCAACGGTGATGTTGCTAAAGCTTTTTGGCTCAGCCTCGGCGATCTGCTCAAGGGCATCTACCATGAAGCCGATTGCCCGCCCTCCTCCCAGGGCGATCTTGTCGCCGTTTCTCAAACGGTCCCAGAAATAGCGAGCCGCCGCCTGGCCCAGCAGGCGATGCAACTGGTCGCTCTGTTCAAAGGCGGTTTGCCGCTGGGGCGCAGCGGTGTCCAGGAGGAACCCTTCATCACTTGCAAGCGTGGTCTTCACTACAAGGATATCGCGTATGCCGGACGCCCTCGCCAGCCTAGAGCTAAGCTCATAGTCCAGCAGCGCGCTCGCCGGTTGACTGCCTCTGGACTCAACCCTGATATCCGCCAGGCTTCGCTGGCGCGCGCGGCTGATCAGCCATTGGACCTCCCGCTCATCCCGCACAACCCGCTTCTGGGCGTTCATGCGCGCCAGGACCTCTTTGGCAGTGAGCCCCTCCATGAGGGCCAGCCTGATGGCCTGGAGGGCAAGGCGGTCCAGCTCTTCCCCAGAGCGCCGCCGGCGCAAGTCTTCGGACCGGCTCCGGTCGTGCGAGTCCATCAGTGCAGCCCCCTCGCTCCTGGACCCAAATCTTCCACAAGTTCAGTGCGCGCCATTGTACCATATAATCGACTTTTCGGCATAACAGAATGCCGTTTTGACATAGACATATGTGCGCTGTTTGGTAATACGATAAAGGCATTGTAGTATGTAAGAACACGCATTAGAATATTCCGAGCGGGGATGCCGCGCCACACACCAATGAGGAGGGCTGTTATGCGATTGACATTATCCATCCTGAAAGCCGACGTTGGCTCCATTGGCGGCCACACCAAGCCGTCCGCGAAGATGATTGACGCCACGAAAGAGGCTGTGCGTGACGCCATCAGCAGGGGCCTCTTGATTGACGCCTATGTATCCCACACCGGCGACGATATCGCCATCCTGTCGTCCCACACTCGCGGCCCCAACAACACGGACGTCCACCAGTTCGCCTGGGACACCTTCCTCAAGGCCACGGCCATCGCTCAAAAGGGGGGCCTGTACGGAGCGGGACAGGACCTGCTGGTAGACGCCCCTTCCGGCAACCTGCGCGGAGCAGGCCCAGCCGTTGCGGAGTTGGAGTTCGAGCACAACGTGGTGAAGACCAACAAAGTGCGCCCCGCCGAGTCTTTCATAATGCTCGCCGCGGACAAGTGCGGCCCCGGCGCCTACAACCTGCCGCTCTTCCTCGGCTTCGCCGACCCCATGTACTGCGCGGGGCTGATGCTGCCCAAGCTGATCAAGGGCTTCACGTTCAACATCATTGACATGGACAACACCCAGGGCGACTCCATCATCTCTCTCAACGCGCCGGAGGACTACTACAAGATCTCCATGCTGCTGAGGGACAACGAACGGTTCGGAATTGACAGCATCGTCTCCCGCACTGACGGCGAGCCTGCGGTGTCGGTGTCCGCCATGCGGCTGCACAACATCGCCGGCACGTACACGGGCAAGGAC
>JACQUI010000298.1 GCA_016210395.1 Chloroflexota bacterium
GCCTTCGGCGTACGCCTGCAGCAACCCATACTCGATCCCGTTGTGCACCATCTTCACGTAGTGCCCAGCGCCTGCCGGCCCAACGAGGCCAAGGCCATGCTTTTGCCCCGGAGACAGTGTCTCAAACATGGGGATGAGATTGACGAAGACTTCCGGGTCTCCGCCAACCATCAGGCTGTACCCCTCCTCCAGCCCCCAGACGCCGCCGCTGGTCCCGCAATCGAGAAAGCCTATGCCCTTTGCCGCCAGCGCCTGTGCGCGGCGCACGCTGTCTTTGTAGTAGGAGTTGCCTCCCTCAATGACAACGTCGTCGGGGGAGAGCAGGTTCCCTAGCTCTACCAGGGTGTCCTCCGTAGGTTGCCCGGCAGGGACCATAACCCACACGACTCGTGGGGGCGAGAGCTTGCTGACCAGGTCGGCCAGGGTTGCAGCCGCCTCTGCGCCGTCCCTCGCCACAGACTGCACCGCCTGTGCGTTGGGGTCGTACGCCGCCACCTGGTGGCCGCCGCGCATCAGGCGCAAGGCCATGTTCCCGCCCATACGTCCCAGGCCGATCATGCCGATTTGCATCAAAGACCTCCTTTGTCGTTTTCCTCAGAAATGGGGGACATGGTCGCTGGGGACTCGTAGGGGCGGACCTCTGTGTCCGCCCACCCAGAGGACTGGGCGGACACGCAGGTCTGCCCCTACTGATTGACTCGCACGGTGTCCGGTTGCGCCGTTTGCTATTCAGCGGCCTCTTCAGCAAGACGCTCCAGCATCCTTGCCTCGTATCCTTGGGCAAGGTGGACCCGGGCCACCCTCCGTCCGTTGCTCTGCAAAGCGTGCAGGTCGCCCAGGGCCTGGGCGTCCACCAGGGCGCCGAAGGTGTAGCTTTCGCCGGGGACCGGCAGGTCCTGCGCGTGGGCCTCCGTAATCTGGAGGAACAGCCCGTTGTTTGGGCCGCCTTTGTGAAGCTGTCCAGTAGAGTGCAAGAAGCGGGGGCCATAGCCGAAGGTGGTCGCGATGCGCCAGCGCGTTATGACCGCCAAGCGGAGCTTTGCCATAGCTGTTTCCAACCCAGGCGTCTGGCGAGTGTAGGCCATGATCGCCAGGTAGTCCCCAGGACGCGCCTGCTCCAGCAGGTCCTTCAGGTTATTGATCGGCTCCACCGAGGGCAGCGTCCCTCTGCTCTGGTGGCGCATCAACAGGCGCTCCGTGGCGTCTTTGGCGCGCTGGACGTCCGGCTGATCGAAGGGATGAATGCCAAGGATGTGTCCTGCAATGGCGGTGGCGAACTCCCAGCGGAAAAACTCGGCGCCCAGGTCGTAGGCGTCGCGAAGGTCAAGGCGTAGCACAGGCTGCCCCGCTGCCTCCAGGGTGTGCATGGCCTGTTCTTGCGACGGGTCAACCTGGCCCATGAGCCGCATGTACACAAACAGGCGGTCGTCTCCGTAGGCGGCGGGGGGCGCCGGCGGCTCGTCGTTCACGGGCACGATGCCTTTGCCTTCCTTGCCCGTGCTCTCTGCGATGAGCTGCTCGGCCCAGAGTCCAAAGCTGGAGATGCCTGGAGAGGCGACGAGGGTGAGCTTGTCCCGCCCGCGAAGGGCAAGAGCCGCGATGACTGCGCCCAGCCATGCCCCTGGATTATCCGACACCGCTTGGCCTGGGCCACAGGCTTCTGCCATCTTTTGCGCCCGCGCAAGGAGCATTTCAAGGTCAATGCCTTGCAGCGCGGCGGGGACGAGGCCAAAGTACGACAGCACCGAGTACCTTCCGCCGATGTCCGGCGGGTTGAGGAACGTCCTGCGGAAGCCGTGCTCCCCGGCCAGCCGTTCCAGCGGGGATCCCGGATCGGTGATGGCCGCGAAGCGCCGTCCTGCATCCTCGCTGCCCAAAACGCCCTGAACGATGGGGCGGAAATGCTTGTAGAAGGACAGCGGTTCGATGGTGCTGCCTGACTTGGACGAGACTAGGAACAGCGTGCCGGCGGGGTCAATGGCGTTGCTCATGGCCTGCACCGAGGCTGGGACCGTTGAGTCAAGGACGTGTAGAGCTGGGAAGCCCGGAGCGCTTGCAAACGTCCGGCGAAGCGCCTCCGGCCCAAGGCTGCTGCCGCCCATGCCCAGCACCACCACGCGCCGGATGCCTCCGGCGCGCGCTTCTCGCGCGAAGTCCTTCAGGGCGGGCAGATGCGGGCGCATGGACATGGGGGTGTCGAGCCAGCCGAGGCGGTCGCTGATCTCTGCGGGGTCTTGTTTCCAGAGCGTGTGGTCGCGCCTCCACAGGCGGCGCACGGTATCCTGGCGCTGCAGGCTTGCGAGAGCCTCGTCTACAGCGGCTTGGTGGATAGTGAGGCTGGTTTGAGAGAAGGGGACGGACAAACAGGTCTCTCCTGCGATTCCCTGCTCCGGGACAGCGAGGCAAACGAGTTGGGGCAGGCGTGGACCTGCCCCAACGATAGCACAGCGAACGGCTCCTCGAAAAGGCTACTTCAGTTGAAGCAGGTTGCTCACCTTTTCCAGCAGCGCCGTAGGGCTGAAAGGCTTCGTGAAATAGTCGTCCGCCCCGGCGGCTTTGGCCCGCTCCCGGTTGGCATCCTGAGCCATGGCGGTGAGCATGACGATACGTATCTGCCGCGTGGCGGGGGACTGCTTCAACGCCTGGCATACCTGATACCCGTCCATCTTGGGCATCATGATGTCCAGAAAGATCAGGTCGGGCAACTCTCGCCTCGCGATTGTCAGGGCCTCTTCCCCGTCCCTCGCAGTAATCAGGATGTACCGGTTGTCGTTTCCCAGCGTCGCCGAAACCAGGGCCAGGACGCCGTCCTCATCATCGGCCAGCAGGACTTTCTTCATGTAGATAGACCCTCGAACACAGCAATCATTGACATACCAATTGTATACACCATAGCCAAGGTTTTTGCTAGTGACCTTTCTACCGTGTCTTGCAGACATTTTGCTCAGTAGTCTACGTAGACCACCTAAGGGCAGGGGTACGTTGCCTGACCGTCTACCGGCACGTACGGGGCGGGGCATCACTACGTGCCTGTAGCAAGAAACATTTGACATCAGGGGTCGTTGAGGAGGAACGGCGCCAGACAAAACGCGGGTAGGAAAAAGTTCCTACGTAATTCTCACACAGCCATCACGGGCATCCAACGGGCCCGCCCTATTCTGTAGGAGAAACAAGCGGGGGCGCAACACCGCAACCGGAGGAAGGCCATGAAAAAACGCAACACAATCCTGAGATGGGTGGTGAGCGGGGCCTTTGTTTCCGCAGCAACTCTGGCCATCGCTGCGGTGTCCGCCCAGGGCGCTCTTGACGGGATGGTTGTGGGTGAAGCGAAGGCCCAGGTGGAGCAGGCCCTGACGGTTGCCAAGGTCGAGGTGCAGGGCGGCATGGAGAGCCAGGTGCACATCAACGCGGAGGGCACTCACTTTAGCACCGACTCCAAGGTGGTGGCAGGCAACCGGCTGGCCATCCATCTGGACCTCAATAACAAGTCAGAGCAGCCCGCCAAAGCTCGACTGGATATCAGCCATCCGGTGGAGTACAAGGTCACCGCCGCCCTCTTCCCGCGCACTGCGGACATTACGGACATTGACCAGATAGACGAGGATACCTGGGAACTGACCTTCCGCCCGGCTGCGGCCGACGAAGAGGGCCACGATCTGACCATCGCCGTGGTGGCGCCGATTACGCTGGGCAACGGCAGTACCGCCGAGCTGAGCGTGACGATCTCCCCGATGGCTTCAATAGTAGCAAGCTAACCTGGCTAGTCCAAGAGGAGGTGTGCAAGGAGGACATGGGAGGGGTCCCCCTGGGGATCCCTCCCATCGAGCTACATAGCGCGGGACGCGGGTTGAGGCGGGGAATACCGGTAGCCCACGCCTCGCACCGTCTGGATGAGGTCGGGTTCTCCCTCATCGGCCAGCTTCTTGCGGAGGTAGCTGATATAGAGGCGAACGCTTTCAGACCCCCCTCCGTCCAGCCCCCATACCAAGTCCAGCAGCCGGTCCTGGGTAAGGACGTTGCCTGCGTTCCTGGTCAGCACAGAGACCAGCTTGAACTCGGTAGGCGTCAGCTCCATCTCCCTGCCGTGCAAGAAGACGCGGTGCTGCTCCCGGTCAACGGTAAGCGCCGGGTCCTGGTAGAGGGTGTCCTGGGCTTCCGGCTTGGTTGCGCGGCGGAGCACTGCTTCTATGCGCGCAATGACCTCTCTGCCGCCAAAGGGTTTCACGATGTAGTCGTCTGCGCCGGCGTTGAGACCGCGGACCTTGTTGGACTCGGTCGCGAGGGCGGTAATGAAGAGCACAGGCGTTTGGGAAACCTCACGGATGCGCTCCAGCAGAGTCCAGCCGTCCATCTGGGGCATGCCAATGTCCAGCAGCACAACCTCCGGTCTGTAGGTGAAGAACTCCCTGAGCCCGTCTCTGCCGTTGGCGCTGACGCGCACCTCGTACTCCGCCCTTTCCAGGATTTCCTGTAGGAGCACTTGAATGCTTTGCTCGTCTTCAACGATGAGCGCTCTTGTACTCATGCCTTCCTCCGTCCGGGTGGCCCATATTCATACGGAGAGCTGCGGGCAGGCCCCAACTTCAGTCTGCCGACAGGCGCTTTCGGGAAACACCTGTCTCAGCACGATTTCCTCTCCAGTCCGGCAGCGGGCCGCATCATGGCAATTCCTGATGCTGCCATGCTGCAACTACGTAGCAGGGCCTCCCGTGACTATGGTAACCGATGCAGCGTGACTTTGGGAGGGAGTTTTCCCTCTAGTCGCAGGGAGAAAGGGGAACCCCGCAGAGGCCGTTTCTTTGAGAAGATTCCGTAGGGCAGGCTCCGCGTGTCTGCCCTCCCGCATGGGCGACGCATGCGTCCCTACGCGCACCCGCGGCCATGTCCCTGTTTCCCGAGAATGACGTGGCCGTTGCGGGCTTATCCCCGTGGAGCGAAGGCTATTGCCTCGCAGGCGCTCCACCGTTCTTCCGCCAGACGACGCCGGCAATCGAGACAAGGGAGGCGCCGGCTGGATCAGCGGGACATTGCTCATAGCCCGTGCGCTGGCCGGTCAGGCCGCTGCCTAGCAACCGCAACGCGAGGTAGATGGGCGTGAGGCCGCAGACGCGGCGGGCGTCGTTTTCCTGTTTGAGGCCCTGGAAAAAACCTGGGGCGTCGCCCTGGCATACCGCCTCAAGGGAGGACTCATCGGACTTCTTGAGCGTGGCCCTTGCAGCCATATCCCACCCCACCGAGTCGCCGAAGGCGGGGCCGACATGGGCCAGATCGCCTGCCGCCACAACAAGGGTGCGTTTCTTTGCTGCAGCGGTTGTCAGCACGTCAAGCAGGCGGGCAAAGCCGCCGTCCTGCCCGGGGTCTTCGTCACCCCGAACGTAGGGGAACATGTTGCCGCACAGGATTGGAACAACGGTGGGCAGGTTGCGAAAGCTGGCCTTCCCCTTGACCTTGCGCAGCATGTAGTGAAGCCAGACGGCTGCCAGCTCTATGGAGTGCTCCTTTGCGTGGTGCAGCTCCTCTTCCAGGGCCGCCTCTCCGAGGGTGGTGAGAAGGGCGCCGGTCAGCTCTTTGTCCGCAGGGAGCACGCCCCACGGCGTGGCATAGGACTGCCGGGTCAATGTCACCTTGCCCCCGCCGCCGGAGTGATCGGTCCCGAAGATAATCACCTGCTCGACGTCTTCGAGGGCGGGCGCAATGGCTTGCCAGCTCGCGGCATAGACCCTGTTCCCACGGGTGTAGTCAATATGCGGGCTGAGCAGGCCGGCTACGGGCCCGGAGGAGACGCCTGCGCTGCCCATGGCCACTGAAGTTGCGGCGCAGTAGCCATCCAGCGCGTTCTCCAATCCGGTGGGGTCGCCGGGGTACGCGGCCCCTGCCAGCGCCGGCTGGCGGAAGGGCGCGGTGCGATACGCAGTGAGGGCATCACGCTGGGCCGCTTCGAGGCGGGGGCCTTCCAACACCATTGCCTCGTCCAGCTCGCGAACCAGGCCCTCCAGCTCCTCCGGCGTGAGGGTCATGCCGCGATACAGCGTCAAGGCTGCGCGGATGGTGGGCAGGTTGTGCTCGCCGTCGAACAGCGCCAGCACGGGCGCCAGGTGCGCCGGAACAAACACCTCGCCGGGCGTGAGCCCAAGCGGATCGCGCAGGTACAGATATTGCTCGTTGCCTTCGCCCACCCACTTGGCGTCCAGGGAGCGCAGGCGCGGATGGTCAATGTGAGGTTCTATGGTCGTGCTCCTACGAGCGCACTCGCTCGAACTTTTGCACCCGCGCGCCGATGAGCGTTTCGCCCACGTACAGGTTGCCTTTGCGGTCTGTCACGGCGGCGTGGCCCGCCAGGATGTCGCCCGGCGTGTCGGTGCTCATGCCCCAGCCGCCGAGCCACTGGCCTAGCGGCGTCATGATCTTAACGCCCGCCGGCGGCGACAGGGGGGTTATTGCCGGGCCGCCGTCCCCCATGCCGGCGCGGAACCCTAGCTCGGTGATGATGAGGTCGCCGTCATCCCCCGGCCAGATGTGGTCCGGGCGGTTGACTCCTCGAAACTCGCGGATGTACCTGCCCTCGCCCGTGAAGACCTGAATTCGGTAGTTTTCGCGGTCAACAACGTACAACTGCCCGGAGGGGTCTATGTACACGCAGTGCGGGCTGCGGAACTGGCCGGGCCCGCTGCCCGGCTCTCCCCATGACCGGACGTGCTTGCCTTCAGACGTGAACTGGTGCACGCGCGCGTTTCCGTAGCCGTCGGTCACGTAGATGCTGCCGTCGTGGCCGATGCCGACGTGCGTAGGCATGTTGAAAGGTTCGCCGCTCATGCGGCGCGCGGGCCTGTTGGGCGTCCCCAGCGTCATGAGCAGCTTGCCCTCCGGCGTCCAGCGCCGCACTGTGTGGTCGCCGATGTCCGTCGTGTACAGCGTGTCGTCGGGTCCCACTGTGACCATGTGCGCGGACTTGAACAGGCCGTCTCCCCAGGCGTTCAAGAGGTTGCCGTCGGTGTCAAAGACCATCATGGGATGAGCGCTGCGGTTATAGACGTAGATCCTTTCCTTGCTGTCAATGCCGACGCCCACGGCATGGTTCCACTCCCACCCTGGGGGCAGCTTGCCCCACCCCGGCACGTGACGGTAGACGTACTTGCCATAGCTGACGAGGATACCTTCAGTGGTGGTGGCCATGCTTCCTCCTTTGCTGTGATAACAGCTTCCTTCCCCTTGGGGGGAGGATTGAGGTGGGGGCGTCCCCTGGTCATGCTTCCGCTGGTATGCGTCCTGACTATACGAGGGCAACGAACAACGGTCAAGCTACATGGGGGTGAGCAAATGGCCCGCGATGTGTCTGCTAGGGTCGGCGAGTCATCTTGTCATTCTAGAGCGAGGTGGTCAAACGACCATTGTTCTCACCTACACTACCACACCCCCAAGATACAAGAATCTCCTACGACAACTGCCAACGACGGGCCGCGGCAGCCAGCGGCCCGTCGTTGGCCAGACCAAGTCATCGCAGCCTCTACGCGCGAGGCGGTCCCTGTGCTATGCGGCGGCGCACGTCGGACAGGCCTCCTGGCGCCGTCCACCGGCTCTCCAGCCACCAGGTGATTCCTGCCTCAGCAAAAGGCCGGACGATGGCCGTCGCTTCCCTGGCATTGCCGCCTGGCGTTTCGCCTTCCAACACGATGGCAAACGGGGCGTCCTGCGCCCTGCGCTCCATCGCCATCTGCTTTACCTCGGCAACCTCGCTGGGAACGATGGCGCCTCCGCCTGCCGCCGTGCCCTTCTGCAGGACGACGCCGTCCCAACGCAGGGCGCGCGCCAGGGATCGCGAGCTTTGCAGGACGCCGACGACCCATATGGGAATCCGGGGGGTCTGCACCGGCGGCGGCAATAGGGTCATCCCCTGGACGTCGTAGTACCTGCCGTGAAAGCTCACGGGCCGTCCTGTCCACAGGCCTGCCAGCACCTCCAGGCCCTCATCCAGCATGGCGGCTCGTATTCGAATGTCCATGGCCTCGCCTACCTTGTAGAAACCGGCGTCGTCAGCGGCGGCGCCCAGGCCGGCGGCGAGGATGACCCTTCCTCCCGAAAGGTGGTCCAGGCTCACCGTTTCCCTGGCCAGCTTCCAGGGCCTGCGGCGCGGCAGAGGCGTGATCATCGTGCCCAGGCGCGCGCTGGTGGTGCGCGTGGCCATGGCCGCAAGGGTCACCCAGGGATCATGGAAGGGGGCTGGCGGGACAGCCTCCGTCTCAATGGAGATTGCGTCTGGGACGAATACGCCGTCCCACCCGGCGGCCTCGGCTTCTGCCGCAAGCCCGGCGCAGGCGAGGGGGTCTCCTCCGGGCAATACGAAGCCATAGCGCATGGACGTGTCACCTGTCTTGCTAAGTGGCGACGCCCAGCTTTCCGGCGGCGTCCCGAGCATTCTTGAGCCATAGCTGCGCGCCCTGGGCCACCACTTGCCCAAAGCTGGAGTGGAAGTACCGTACGCCTCGCTCCAGCCAGAACGGGATGGCATCAGGCGGGCAGCTACAGCCGGCCACCTTGCCTCCCTTCAGGATTGCCTTCACCGCACCCTCAGCCGCCTTGGTTACCTCTGGATGCGCCATCTGGCCGGGGTAGCCCATAGCCAAGGAGAGGTCGCCTTGGCCCACAAACACCACATCCACGCCAGGCACTCTTGCGATGGCCTCTGCGTTCTGGACGCCCTTGGGGCTTTCAATCATGATGCACACCAGCGTTTCCTGGTTGGAAACCTGCACCCACTCGGCCCCGGTGTACCCCCTGTTGTAGCGGCTCGGCCCGTAGCCCCGTTTGCCCAGGGGCGCATACTTGACGGAGTCCACCGCAACCCTGGCTTCCTCTGCAGTGTCCACCTGAGGCACTTGAACACCGTGCGCTCCCAAGTCCATAAAGGGCCGGATGAAATCGGGCTTGGTCATGATGGGGCGCACGAAAGGCGACATGCCTGAGATTTCGCAGGCGCGGACACAGTTTTCGATATCGGCCACGGTAACGGAGCCATGCTCGTTGTCCAGGAGCACCCAGTCAAACCCAGCATAGCCCAGCGCCTCCAGGGCATAGGGGGACGGGTCGGACGACATGACGCCCCAGACCACCTTACCGGCGGCCAGCTTCTCCTTAGTGCGGTTCTTGAACATGAGAGACCTCCTTGCGGGCAGAATGTGCCGCCAGCAGTATAGCGGAGTTTGCGTCAAGCGTCTCTCATCGCCACAGCTCTTCAAAGCCCTGCGTTGCCTGGGGGTAACGCGCCTCCATGACCGCCAGGTGCCGGCCGTCCAGAACGGGAAGGGGGAGTCGCGCCAGGCGGTCTTGCCAGCCGGCGGAAGGGCCTTCCAGTCCCGTCAGCCGCGCCTGCGGAATGCCTTTGTACTGGACCAGCACACTGAAGTCGCCCATGCCGCCGGCGCGGGCGATCTCCAGCATTGCCATGCGGTTGGCGTCCCGCTGGGGCTGCGGCAGCCCCGCGCCCGCGAGCCTTCGGAGAAACCCATTGAGGCCGAGGTTCGCCAGGAAACGGCCCTGGGAGGCAAGAGGGTAGCTCTTCAAGCCAAGCGTATCGCCGATGGCCGCCAGGGCCGTGAAGTCCACGTGGGCGGTCATGTCCTGCCGGCCTAGATGGACGTATGGGTTGGCCGAAAGGGTATGCCTGTAGTAGCAGCGGAGCGTTCCCCTGGCCCGCTGGGGTGCGTACAGTTCACGAGCGGGATGGCCGTAGTCAATGCTCACAAGGAAGCCCTGTTCCAACGCCTGGCTTGCCTCGTCCAGCCACGGCCCCAGGGCGAGGCACACCTCTGCGCGCTGGCCTTCGGCAAGCGAGATGCCTTCCTCTTGCAGCCGCTGTGTAAGGGCAGGCGTAGACGGCTCGCCCTCTGCTTCGGCCAGACGGCCTTCGGACTGAGCTACGAAGATCTCGCGCAGGCGTCCTTCCCGCATGGCCACGCGGTGCACCGGCATGGCGTCGAAAAGCTCGTTGGACACGATACACCCGGAGGCCTTTTTCAACGGCAGTCCGGCGGCGCGAAGCCAGTGAACGGTTGCGCCTGGCTTTGGAGGGGGAGACGCTGCCCGGTCCAGAGCGACGTAGCGCAGGGCTTTGGCAAAACTGGGTTCCAGGCTCTGAGCGTAGGAGGCGGCATCGCGGGCAAGGTGTCCCCAACCGGCGCCTGGCTCAATGACCCAGAACGGGTCGGGACGGCCCAAGGCGCTCCACATCTCTTCTAGCTGTAAGGCAAGGAGCGCGCCGAATGCGGGATGCGCGGCGGGGGCCGTGAAGTAGTCCACGCCGGAGGCCCGGGGCTGGGTGTAGTATCCGCCGTTGGGCCAGTAGAGCGCCGCTTCCATGAACTGGGCGAAGGTAATGCGGCCCAATGCGGCGGTGCGCCGCGCCAGTTCCTGCTCAAGGGGTAGGATCTGCATCATAGCGCGCTACGACTTTGTGACGTATTTCACACGTCTGGATGATAGTAACCGACGTGTCCTTGCTGCACTTCAGCCCGTGTTGACACCCAACGAAGCGGAATGCTACTATCATGGTGATTTTGCCGCCGGCGCTGGCGGAGGGGTGACGTTCGTCAGCAAAGGCCTTTGGGCTGAGTACGGCGCTTCTTGTCTCACTCCATTGTATTGGCTCTATGTCTACGGTACAATCCGCACCGCATGTTGAAAGCGCTGGCCATACGCCAGCCTGGTTTCCCTCTTCCTTTTTCCAGTCACAAGTGAAACAACATCGCAGGCTACAACTGCGCCACGTAAGAGTGGCTTGAACGGAGGCATCATGGCCAGAAGACAGGATTTCGTCGTCAGGTTTGCGGGTGAGGGTGGACAGGGTGTGGTGACCGCATCAGAGGCGCTGGCGCGCATTGCTGCGGACGTGGGCTATCACTCTCTGACCTTCTCGACGTTCCCCTCGCAAATCCTGGGCGGCCCAACGTGGACCCAGGCGCGTATCTCTACGAGCCCCGTGCTCTCCCCCGGCGACGTAGTGGACGTGCTCGTGGCCCTGAATGAAGAGGCCTTCAACGAGCACAAGAATGATCTGGGCGAGGAAGGCGTCGTCATCTATGACTCCTCCTTCACTCCCAGCGGCTCCGGCCGTATGTTCGGTATGCCCTTCGATGACCTGGCCAAGGAGGCTGGGGACATACGCACCGCCAACATGGTCATGATGGGCGCCCTGGCTAACCTTGTGGGCATGCCCATAAAGTACCTCCAGGACTTCATCACCAACCGCTACCAGGCACGGGGACAGGCCATCGTTGACGCCAATATGAAGGCCATCGGCTTTGGCTCGGATCGCGCCTCCAAGACCAGCTTCCAGATTGGAGAGCTGGAGCCTCCACAAAAGCCGGCGTACAAGCAGGTCATGATCAAGGGCAACGACGCCGTCGCCCTCGGGGCGCTGGCCGCCGGTCTCGATGCGTATATTGGATACCCTATCTCGCCGGCCACTCCCATCCTCTTGTACATGGAGCGGAACCTGATAGGTCCGGGCAAGATCGCCTATCAGTCCAGCTCCGAAATCGAGTCCATCTGCGCCATCGTGGGCGCGGGGTACGCCGGTAAGAGAGCCATGACCGCCACCGCCGGTCCCGGCCTGTCCCTCATGAGCGAAGGCATCGGCCTGGCCTGGATGGCAGAGATCCCGTGCGTTATCGTCAACGTCCAGCGCGGCGGCCCTGCGACGGGCTTGCCCACCAAGTCCGAGCAGTCCGACCTGTTCATCTCGCTCACGCCTGCCCACGGCGACCAGCTCATTCCCGTGATTGCGCCGGGCAGCGTGGAGGAGTGCTTCTATGCAGCCGCCCTGGCGGTCAACTGGGCGGAGCGGTATCAGGGCCCGGTCATCGTCCTGAGCGAGCAATCCCTTTCGGAGCGGGCCCAGAACATCCCCAAACCAGACCTCTCCAAGATCGTTCCGGAGCAGCGGAAGGTCTACCAGGGGGACAACGGCTATCAGCGGTACGATGGGTTTGAGCTTTCGCCCATGCCCATCCCCGGCAAGCCGGGCGCCTACGTGGCAAACGGGAGCGAGCACGACGCCATTGGCGATACTACCCACCTGGCCAGCCGGCACGTGCAAATGACGCAGCGCCGCTTCAGCAAGCTGCACCTCCTGGAGGAGAACGTCTACGAGCGCGACAACGCGGATGCGCCCGTTGCCGTGATGCCCTGGGGCGGCTCCAAAGGCTCCGGCCGCGAGGCGTATGACCGGCTCCGGTCTGAGGGCGCCAACCTGGCATGGTACTACACCATGCGTATCAATCCGCTTCCTCCCAAGCTGCTGGAAGAGCTGAAGAAGAAAGAGTTGGTGCTCGTGCCTGAGCTCAACTACCTTGGCCAGTTTTCCAGCTACCTTCGCTCCCAGGGAGTGAAGGCGCAGTCCATCACGCAGTATACGGGCCTGCCCTTCAGGCCCA
>JACQUI010000292.1 GCA_016210395.1 Chloroflexota bacterium
GGCTCCCTCCTTCTGGGATGATGGGTCTTGATCTACCACATCTAACCACAGGTCAGGGAGCCGCTTCAATTTCAACTAACTATAGGACACCCTCGCGGGACGCGTAGCATTGGATAGTACATCTTGTACCGGTTGTTTGACGAGTTTACACATTATGATGCGTTGGAGGGTTTTTGCGGGAGAATCAATGATTCGTGTCCCGCGTTGAATTATCTGAAGGACCTAGAGGTAAATAACAAGGTCTCACATAAGGCAATGGTTAGGCGTTACACTAACCATGCTAATTTGGGGTCGACTAGGATAAATAAGCACGGCCACTCTATTACCGGCCGGAACAATCTCTTTGTCTGGAAAACCGACCAAGGCGCCAGGCTGCTCTACTTCAATTGTTCAGGCAATGTCGTGGTCGTCACCCATGGCTATGACAAAGGTGATCCTGAGCAGCAGCAATATGATTTGGCCGAAAGATATCGAGATGCCTGGATCGGTCAAGGAGGGCAACATGGTACAAGGTGAAAGAACCCAACTAGAGCAATGGGACATAGAGTACAGCCAAGACGCCGAATATGTGGCTGAAGGTATGGCTGCGGACACCATTGAGCAAGTCATAACAAAAATGGAGGAGCTCAGGATCAGTCGGTCCCAGCTTGCGAGCATTCTCCAAGTTTCGCGTCAAAGAGTATCAAGGATGCTGGACGCTCCACCAAACCTAAGATATGTCACAGTGGCGCATCTTGCGATAGCACTAGGGACCAAACCGAAGCTCGTGTTTGATTCCGAATCCTATCTGATCAGGTCCATAAGAGAGTCAGTCTCTGCCGAGGAGATGATTACTGACTTGGCTTACCAGCGCGATCAGTACTCGGCCAACCATTCAGCGTTTCCATCCAAGGTAGGTTTGACCAATGCTACTGCCTGAGGAGTTCCGAACCCGCCTAGCTGCGGAATTCAGATTTGCTTCGGAAAGAATGATTGCAGCCAAGGAGTTAGACCGAAAGCTGTATTATTTCAGTGTATACTACGGGGAAGCTAGCCGTATCCTGAATTGGAAGTGGGATCGTGACTTAGCACTCATCTATGCGGTCACCCTCTACGCGCATCAACAACTGACTGCAGGATTGCAGTTGATGTTGACCCCGAGGAGCCCCGCTGTTTCTCAGGTGGATGCCATTTCCGGCTCTTTAACTGAATCAGCACGGGAACTGGCGAAATTTGTGGAAGAGAATGGTAATCCCGAACTTCTTACAGAGATACTGGGGCGAATTGCTGAGATTGCATATGCCGCAACGGGCAACGGGAGATACTTAGTGGAAAAAGGTGTACTCCAAGTTTAACCCCTCAGTCTCGCGCTAGCTTTTCTGGCTTTGCTTGCTATTGCTCGTCGTTGCTCTGATGCCTTCGCTACAATGGAGGTCACGACTTGATTGGGTCACCAAGCCGCTGATGCTTGAAGGCTTTCGCATGCCCCGTCGTATCAGCCGCGTTTCTCTGTCAAACCCAACCTGAGGCACCACTTGCGTTGGCTTGAACTGACAAAGCCGCCCCGTTCCAGGGCGGCTTTGTGCATGTATGAGGGGAGGTGATTGCGGGCGGCGCGGCCAGAGGCAGACGCTTCGCCTTAGATCACCCCACCGGAACGGAGCGCTACAATCTCGCCGGCGGCGTAGTCTAGCACGTCGCGATAGACCTGGAGATTGTGCTGGCCCAGGAGCGGCGCGGGCGAGGCGGCCTGCCAGGGCGTCTCGCTGTAGATGGCCGAGGCTCCTGGCATGGTCACCTTGCCTGCTACAGGATGAGCCATCTCCACAAAGTAGCCACGGTGATGGAGCTGCTCGTTCTCGCTCACCTCCTTGGGGGTGAGCACAACGCCGAAATGGAAACGCCAGGCGTGGGCGTCGTGGAAGAGCTCCATCTTCGACCGCTCCATGAAAGCCCTGGTGATGATGGCGTCAAGCTCCTCGGCGTTGCGGATGCGGTCCTCTTGGGTGGCGAACTTCTCGCTCTTCAGTTCGGGCGCCCCCAGGAACTCGGCGAAGGCTTCCCAGTCCGCGCCTGCGCCCATGCCGGTGGGTATCAAGTAGCCGTCGGCGGCGGCGACGGCACGTCCCAGGCCCCTGCCGAAGCGGGGGCTCCTGCGGCGCACGACTCCCTGGTAGGTGTACTGGGACACCGTGTCCCGCAGCGAGGCCGAGAGCACCTCCATGATGGAGACGTCAACGAGTTTGCCGCCACCATTGGCCGAGGCGCTTGCCCCGGCCCGCGCGCCATACAGCGCGACGAGCGCGGCGCTGCCCGCGACTGTGCCCGCGCGGAACTGGGCCTGGTGGAGCGCATGGCTGATGGGGGCCTGGTCGTGCGCGCCGAAGATGTACATCAGGCCGCTGAGGGCGTACTCCACCAGGTCCCACGCCTTGTAGTCGCGGTAGGGGCCGGTAAGGCCGAAGTTGGTGACGCTGAGGACCACGGCGTTCGGGTTGACCTTGGCGATCTCCTCGCAGGTCAGGCCCAGCTTGGGGAGGTCGGTCGGAGCGTAGTTCATGGCCACCAGGTCTGCCCACTGGAGCAGGCCCTTCAGCGCCGCGCGGCCGTCGCTCCGCTTCAGGTCAAGGGTGACGCCGCGCTTGTTCGCGTTCAGGTACAGGAACAGGAGACTCTTGTCCGGGTGAGGGTCGTCGCCCACGAAGGGGCCGAGCATCCGGCACGGGTCGCCCACGGCGGGACGCTCCACCTTGATCACGTCGGCGCCCATGTCGGCAAGGAGCTTGGTGGCGTAGGGGCCTGCAATGTAGTGGGTCAGGTCAAGGACCTTGTAGTGAGCGAGAGCTCTCTCGGGCATATTGTTTCCTCTGAGGCTACGCGGGCTCGCGGACCATAGCCTGGGCCTCAGGCGCCGGCTCCGCGGAAAGCCGCCAGATGAGGCGTTTCTTGAACGCATCTGCAGACCCAAACTTGCGGGCCATGGCCGTCGCGGCAGCCGTTGCCGTTGCCAGCGCCTGTCCTCCGGCAGCTACCTGGTTCACCAGGCGGCGTTGACGGGCCTCTTCCGCATTCAACGTTCTACCTGCCAGAAGCATCTGCAAGCCAAGTCCCGCGAAGGTCATGCGGGGCAACAAGACCGATGCCATCCGGTAGGGGACGAAGAGGTTGTGGTCCGGCATGCCCAGGAGAGACCCCTCGCCGGCAACGCGGAGGTCGCAGCTCAGCGCCAGCTCGAAGCCAAGGCCATAGCAGGGGCCTTCAATTGCGGCGATCACCGGCTTGCGCAAGTTCAGAGGGAACATGCCGTCTTCTGGGATGGGAGAGGCAGCCTCGCCCTGCCCGTGCAGAAGCTCTTCCCTGTCGTGGCCAATGGAGAACACAGTAGGGCCACCGTGAACGACGCCTACCAGCAAGTCGTCGGTATCTTCCAACTCCTCCCACGTCTGTGCCAGCTCCTTCTGCAGCCGGCGGTTGAGCGCATTCCCCTCTTTGGGCCGCTTGAGCTCCACGATGAGAACGCTGCCTTGCTTTTTGGCGCTGAGGAAGTCCATGTTGCGCTCCTTCATGTTTGGTGGCAGTGAGCCTGTTCCCTCTTCAGTCCCTTCCCCGTGACGGGGGAAGGCCCCCCACCTCAATCCTCCCCCGCAAGTGGGGAGGAAGCGATTCTCGTATGTGTGACGCTGCGGGCTGCCGTGTTCGCCGACATGCGCGGCCTATTCTTTGCACGCCTCTTCTTGCAAACAGGCGCTAGCGCACCGGCCAGCCAGGCAGCCCCGCCTTTAGGCTGGCCTCCAGCCCTTTGCGGTACTCGGGGTCTTCCTGGGGAGGGAATCGCTGCTCCATCGCCAGCGCGTACCGTACCGGTGTGCCGATGCTCTTGAAGAAACGCTCCTTGTGGTACGTGTGGAAGGCGAGAGGCTTCTCGATCATCTGGCGGGCGATCTCCTTGGCGCGTTCCAGGCTCTTTCCCTTGGGAACGATCTCGTTGGCGAAGCCCAACTCGACGGCACGTTCGGCGGTGAGCGGGTCGCCGGTCCAGTCAATCTCGAAGCCCATGCTCAGAAAGGAGAGGTAGAAGAGCTTGTGGGTGGTGTTCTTCGCGCCCATGCCACGCTTGACCTCCGGGAGGCCTATCTGGGCATGCTCTTCGATGATGCGGAAATCGCAGCCCATTGCCATCTCGCAGCTTCCGGCCAGGCACCACCCGTTGATGGCGGCGATGACGGGCTTGTAGAGGTGGAGGTTGTTGGAGGTGATGGACGGCCCGATTTCAGGACGGCGCATGGCCTCCATCACCTGCGCGGCGGAGGTCGCGCCCATCTCCCTGGCCCTGTCGGAGAAAGCGCGCAGGTCAGCGCCGACGCCGAAGGCGCGGTCTCCCACGCCCGTGATAATCATGACCTTCAGCTTGGCGTTATCTCGAAACTCAAACCAGGCTTCATTCAGCGCCTCGGGAAGCCCGCCTCCCAGCGCGTTCAGGCGCTCCAGGCGGTTCATCCGGGCAACGAAGATACCGTCTTCATACTCTTTGAGCAGGACCGGTTGCGTACTTACAGCTGTCTGGACCATCGCGTCCTCCGTTCACAGATTGTTGGGGCAGGGTAGTAGAGGGTGCGCCGCCCTGCACTCTCCTCTAGCGGTTGCGCCAGACCGGACGGCGGTTCTCCGCAAAGGCGCGGTTGCCCTCAACGCGGTCTTCGCTGGCGTAAGGGTTGAGGCCGATTTCCAGTGTCTGGGCGTAGTGGAACGGCATGCCTATGGAGCGCAGGCCGATCATCTTCTGGAAGTTGCGTGTGATGGGGGCGTACTGGAGCATCTCCTGGGCAAACCGCTCGGCGCCTGTCATGACATCCCCGTTTGGCACGGTGATGGTGGACGGCATGGGAAGCATGGGCAGCCTGCCCTCCTCTGCGGCCTCTTCCGGAGGCTGGCCTTTCAGAATCACGCGGTTCACCAGTCCAATGCCCTGGGCTTCCCTGGAGCTCAACGTCCGTCCCAGCCACAGGAGCTCAAAAGCGCTGGAGAGGCCGACCAGGGGCGCCAGCCATGCTGCGACGACATCGGGGTCGCTGAGGTCCCCGCCCACTGAGATGCGGGTCGTATCATCGGCGCAGCGCAGATCACAGCTCAGGGCCAAGGCCAGCCCTTCTCCTTTGCACTGGCCTTGTATGGCGCCGATGATGGGTTTCCACGCTTCCACGTATCCGCCTGCCCAAAGACGCCCGCGTTCGCGGCGTTCCTTGAAGGTCTTGGGCGTCGTGTCCGCCGATCCCACGCAGAAGTCCTTGCCTTCTGCGGAAACGACGGCCATCCAGGCTTCGGCGTCCTGTTGGTACTGGACGAGGGCCTGGTTCATCTCTCTGCGCATTTGGGGAGTGAAGGCGTTGCCCCGGGAGGGCGCGCTCATGCGGATGCGGGCGATCCGTCCCTCCCTGCTATACGTGACCTCTGGCATAGTCTTGCTCCTCACTTCTTGGGGTCTGTTTCGATTCTGGGGTCATTCTCGGTGGCTAGCGTTTCACCCGCTTCCGCCGCGTCTGCCATCGTGGCGGAAGCGGCCTCTCCCGTCAAGGGAGAGGCGGAACCCAGCCGCTGCGGAACGCGTCACAATCAAGGTTCATACGCTGCCCCGCAAACGTGGGTCCCAGATATCCCGCAGGGTATCCCCTGCCAGGTTGAAGGCCATGACGGTGAGGCTGAGGGCAATACCGGGCGCCCAGAGCAGCCGTGGGTGCATGAGCATGTACTGCCGCCCCGAGTTGTTCAGCATTGAACCCCAGGACGGCACCTCTGCGGGGACGCCGAACCCAAGGAAGCTCAGGGACGCCTCTATGAGGATGGCGCTGCCCAGCTCCACCGACATGATGATGAGGATAGGCGCGGCGACGTTGGGCAGGATGTGCCTGAACACGATGCGTTTGGCGCTGGAGCCCACTGCCCTCGCCGCTTCCACGTACGTGTGCTCCTTGGCAGACAGCACGCTGCCTCGCACAACACGGTTCGTGCCGGGTATCAGGACGAAGCCCACTGCCATGATCACGTTCCGCATGGATGCCTGGCCGCTGCTGAACACTACCATCAGGACAAGGGCAAGCACCAGCGTTGGGATCGCCTGCTGGCCGTCCATCCATCGTTGGATGAACAGGTCGAACTTACCCCCCACGTAGCCGCTGAACAGCCCTACGAGGGTGCCAATGGTGGCGCCGAAGAGCACTGCGGTCACGCTCACGATGAGCGAAACACGCGCCCCCAGAATCACGCGGGAGAAGACGTCGCGGCCCAGCTCATCGCCGCCAAGCAAAAAGGCCTTGCCGTCGGCGGCTACCGCGCCTGGAGGCGCGAGGCGCATGCCCTTGTAGAGCGTGTTGGCGTCGTGGGGTGCGATAAGATCGCCGAAGACCGCTGCCAGCACCAACAGCGCGATGATGACAAACGAGACGGCGCCCAGGGGATTCCGGCGGGCAAAGCGCAGCGCCCGCTTCCCAAGAGATGCCTTGCCTGGGAGAGCGATGGCTGGCGCTTGCGCTACTTGGCTTTCCATTCCTGTTGCCTTCTGCTGGTCATGCGTTCACCCTCACCCGCTCCGATGCAATCGGGGCGGCCTCTCCCGTCAAGGGAGAGGCGGACCGAGCTTTACCGCCGGTCATACCGGATACGGGGGTCCAGCAAGCTGTACGACATGTCCACCAGGAAGTTGACGACCACAAAGACCGTGGCCAGGAAGAGGACATTGCCCTGGAACTGGGTGTAGTCCCGGCGGTTGATGGCGTCAATGGTCAACTGGCCGACACCCGGGAGGCCAAAGATGGTCTCGATGATCACCGTCCCGCCGAGCAAGAAGGCGAAGGAGCCGCCCCAGATGGTCACGACGGGGATCAGCGCGTTCTTCAGCGCGTGGCGGACGATGACGACGCGCTCCGGCAGCCCCTTGGCCCGCGCGGTGCGCACGTAGTCTTCCCGCAGGACCTCCAGCATGGTGGAGCGGGTCATGCGCATGGCGGTGGAGGAGAGGCGCACGCCAAGGGCAAGGGCCGCCGGGAAAATCTGCTGGATATTGACCCAGGGGTCCTGCCAGAAATGTTTATACTCCATGGGTGCCGCCCAGCCCCACCAGAGCACGGGCAGCAGCACAACCAATGTTGCTAGCACAAAGTTGGGGACAGACAGCCCTGCGATGGCGACGCCGCGTCCCAGGTAGTCAAGGATGGAATTGCGCTTTACGGCGGAGAGGATGCCTATGGGCAGCGCAATGAGCATGCCCAGGCCGCTTGCTACCACGGCAATCTCTGCTGACACAGGCAGCCGCTTCAGGATCTGGCTCAGCACCGGTTTGCCCGTGAACAAGGAGTCGCCCAGGTCGCCGCGAAGGACGCCGCCCAGCCAGCTAAAGTACTGGAGGTACGCTGGGCGGTCCAACCCCATCTCGTGCCGGATCTCGTCCAGCTTCTCAGGGGGAAGGTACAGGACGGAGGCAAAGTTGAAGTCAATGATGTCGCCTGGAATGAGACGGATGGAGAAAAACACGATGAGGCTGACCACGAACCACGTGGGTATCAGCAGGAGCAGCCTTCGTATGGTGTAACCGGTCACGACGAACTCCACTTGGTAGCTATGGGAGCCGCCCCAGAAGCAGATGCACCGGTAGGCAACCCTCTCACCCTCACCCGACTGCCGCCGGCCTCTCCCCTCAAGGGAGAGGCTGCCCCCTAACGCATGCCGCCAACGGCAGCAGTCACCCTTCTTCTACTTGTCCAGCCAGGTGCGCTCCAGGAAGGGGCGCGGCAGCAAGTTCTGCCCCAGAGGCTCCGGGCTCTTGGCCCAGCCAGGGCGGACAGTGAATCCGCTTGCGGTGGCATTGGGGGCCCAGTACATGTCCTCCCAGATGACCTCCTGAATCTGGTTGACCAGTTGCTTGCGCTTGGTCACGTCCATCTCGCCGCCTTCCTGCTCCACCAACTCCTTCAGCCCGGCGCGAGGTGTGATCCACTTGGCATTGAGCATGGCGGTGAAGATAGCGTGCGGCTCGTCGTCACGCGTCCAGTAGTTGTGGGCAAGTTCAAAGTCCGCGTCTCGCACCATCTTGTCGCCGGCGGCCACGTCCGGCACGGTCCTAACGGTAACGTCCAGTCCAACTTGCTTTAGGCTTTCCGCCATGTATTGGGCCGCGTTGATGCCCAACCCCAGGGAAGGTGTGGTGTAGTGGGAAATCACGACCTTGAGCTTTTCATACCCGGCCTCTTTGATGAGCGCCCTGGCCTTCTCGGGGTCGTAGGGGTACTTTTGCTGGATGATGGCCTCGGACCAGGCCCATTCGGTCTGCCCCGCAGGCAGAGGCCCCAACCATTCGCCCTCGCCGGAGTATTCCACCTGGATGTAGTCCTTCTTGTCAATGGCGTAGGAGACGGCGCGGCGCATGCGGACGTCGTCCCAGGGCTTCTTTGTCATGTTGATAAGGATGCCCCGTGGATGGCTGCGCTGGGGGAGCGTCTTGGCCACCTGAAGCCCTGGGAGCTTATTGACCACCGTTGGGCGGTCTTCCGCCTTGGGGCCGGTGTAGACAATGTCCACCTGGCCGGACATGAGGCGGGCCAGCGCCGTAGCGTAGTCCTTGGTCTCGTACGCGTTCCAGCCGTCGGCGTAGGGGAGGGGCTTTCCATCCAACTCCGAGATTTCCCAGTAGTTGTCGTTGCGGCTGGAGAACACTCCTATGCCCTCTTCCAGTTTGTCGAACACGAAGGGGCCGGTGCCGATGCCCTTTGTTTTGAAGTTGCCATCCTGCTCAAATACTTCCTTGGGCAGCATGTAGTTGTACTTGTAGGCCAGGAAGGAGAAGATGGGCGCAAAGGGCTTTTCCAGATGCAGGATGATGGTATTGGCATCCGGAGTCTCATAGCTGGTGACGGGCTTCCACATGAAGCTCCAGATGCTCTTTGCTTTGTAGTAGTCAATGTTCCAGGCCACGTCGGCGGAGGTGAATGGCCGTCCGTTCAAAGGTGGCCTGTTGGGCCACTTGGCCTCTTTTCGCAGGTGCAGCGTGATGGTCTTGCCGCCGTCCGCCACCTCCCACGACTCGGCGAGCTGGCCCACCAGCGTTGCGTCCGACTGGTCTTTCAGGCGGTAGGTGATCAGGCGCTGGTAGATGCCTTCAATGTACTGGTTGAGGGCCGCGATGGATGACTGGGAGATGTCAACGTGGGGGATGCCCACGGAGCCCGTGTTGATGATGCCGCCGCGCTTCACTCGCGGGGCGGGAACGGGGGTGGGGGTTGCCGTTGCGGCAGCCGTAGGCGTCGCGACTGCGGCAGGCGCTTTGGTTGGCGTGGGCGCCTGCTCCTGCGCGCCTCCGCCGCAGGCAACAGCGAGAACCATTCCCGCAATCGTCACGATCCCAAGGCGCCACAGCGTTCTGGACCCGAGCAAAGACCTCATGGTTCCCCTCCCTGCATTTCGAAAGTAGCCGGCGTCACTGAATACGGCGAGGTTAGTCCTGGGCAGCCGTATCCTGCGAGATGCGTGAGCGCCGATGGGGATGAATAGCCGCTGCCGAAAGTGAATGGCACTATCGTACTCACAGTACGCCGAATGTCAAGCAGTTTAGCGGGCGCGGCAAGAAACGAAGGCGAGGAAGATTGGCATGCATGAAAACGTCATCCCGAATCTTAGATATGGCTTAGTAGCGGAATTATTGCAAAGGAAAGGGGAACTGGGCAACCAAGCCTCATGACGGGAAAGAGGCATGGGCGAGAATGGCATGTCGTGGTGCGA
>JACQUI010000287.1 GCA_016210395.1 Chloroflexota bacterium
GCACCTCTACGCCAATGCCTCGGGCCCGCTGTCGTCAACGACAGTGGCCCTGCCGGTTGTGCTGACGGCGGGCCTAGCTGACGGCATTAACCCCTGCGCCTTCACCGTGCTGTTGCTCTATGTGGCACCGGTAGGCTCGCTGTATGGCAATGTGGCCGATGCGAACCGCTGGGAGGTCCGGCGCCGGCTCTTCTCCCTGGGCGGGGCTTTCATTGTTGCTCTATTCCTGACCTACCTGGCCCTTGGCGTAGGGATATTTCGCGCGTCGACGATCTTCGCCGAGAACCACATTGGGGCCCGGTCGGGGGCCATGGTGTCTGTATTCCTTGGCCTCTGGATGCTCAAGGACGCGCTCACGCCGGACTGGGGGCCTGTGCTGCGGGCTCCCGCGGTCCTTGGCAGATTGCTGGACGCCTGGGGCCGACGCGCGTCAGTTGGCGCCATGTTGGGCCTGGGAGCGCTGGTAGGCCTCTGCACCGTGCCGTGCAGTGGCGCGGTCTACGTCGCGATATTGAGCCTGCTGGCGCTTCAGCAGAGCTTCATGAAGTCCTATGCCTACCTCGTGCTGTATAACGTGATGTTTGTGCTTCCGCTCGTTGCGATCCTGCTCGTTGCCTCGACTAGGCCAATGCTCAACCGCCTGGCCCATTGGAACCTCCACCACCAGGAGCGAGTGCGCCTAGCCTTGGGCAGTGGCGTGGTGACCTTGGGGCTGTTGATCCTGGCAACGGTATGAACCCAAATTGGCTGGCAGCATTTGTTCCCTGGGAATACCGGGGCGAGGCCTTCCCCGCCGCAGTCCAGGACAACCCGGGCCTGCCGCGCAAGCAGCGGGGCCTGCCCAGCTACGAGCAACGCAAGCCACTGGGGATAAGCCCTTGGGACTGATCTTCGCCACGCTTTATGAGCCCCTGAGCTGGGTGGGTGAAGTCGCGGGCATGCGTCGCGCCCGCCAGCGGCTGCTGGCCCACGCCCACGGCCGCATGCTTGAGCTGGGAGCCGGCACCGGCGCCAATTTCCCCTACTATCCGGGGGGCGTAGCCCAGGTCGTGGCCACGGAGCCCGACCGGCACATGCGCGCCCGGGCAGTGAAGAAGGCGCTCGCGGCCGCTCGCCCTTTGCTGGTGCAGGACGCAGACGCCCAGAGGCTGCCCTTTCCCGACGCCGCCTTCGACACGGTCGTGGGCACCCTGGTCTTCTGCACCATACCAGACCCAGCGCGGGCGCTGCAGGAGGCGCAGCGTGTACTCAAACCAGGCGGGCAGTTACTGCTGCTAGAGCACGTCCGCGGCCCGGACCCTGTTCGCGGGGCCATCCAGGACGCCCTCACACCGTTGTGGAAGCGCCTGGCGGGCGGGTGCCACCCCAACCGCGATACCCTGGCAGCGGTGAAGAAGGCGGGCTTCTCAGTGGACACAGTGCATCGCCACGCGGGCCCGCTGACGTTTCTCAGCATCGTGGCGCGCCGGCCATGATCGGCACGCCTTAAGGTCGCCCAGCGGGAGCGCAGGCTATGGAGCGCGTCTAGGACTGGAGGCCGTAAACCTGTGAACAGGCAGCCTAAAGGGCCTCTGCAGACCGCGGTCGGTGTTAGCCTCGTCGCCATGGGGTTAGTAGCCGTAGGCGTGTCAACCGCCTTCCTAGCCCTCTCGGTGCTGGCGTCCGCCAACCTAGGCAGCTTAGAGGCCGAGACCGCGCTGCCGCTCGACCAGGTCCTCAGACTGCCGGACCGCTTGCCCGGCTCAGTCACCACAGCGTCGGCAACAGAGCCGCCGACCGCACCTACCGCCACACTTCGCCCACCACCATCGCCAGCGCCGCGTTCTGACGCGTTCCAGCCTCTACGCCCGCCCTCCTACCCCGACACGCCTCCAGATGCGAGCTACGAAAGCACGCCGGACGGGGCTGCTGGCAGCCCTTTACGCGAGGAGGCACAACCGAGCCCCACCCCTGTTCCGACCAGCTTCCGGCGGTTCCAGGTCCCTGAGTCATCACTGGGCCTCGTAGTGGTCCCCACCGTCGCAGAAGGTGTCGAGGCGACCGCGTATGGGGTCCCCCTGACCCAGCAGCGCGATGAAAGCCGGACTATCTGGAGCCGCGCCGACTGGACCAAGTTGGCGCCCGAGGGGAGTGCCCTGCCACGGCCACGCAGAATCTTGATCCCGGCCATTCAGGTTGATTCGAGCGTAGTGGAAATAAATGTGGTTATGGACGGTGGCACGCGCGTCTGGCAACGGCCTGCGTGGTCGGTGGGCTATCACGCGGGCTCCGCCCGCCCTGGCGAGCGCGGCAATGCCGTCCTTTCTGGCCACATCAGCAGCCCGATCCGAGGAGAAGGCGCCGTCTTTAACCGCTTGCCGGAGATAGCTGATCTTGTGAAGGACAGCCAACTGGTCGATGTTGTCGTCTACGCTGGGGACAACAAATACCTGTACCGTGTCACCAGGACGACGGTGGTCAACCCTGAAGACATAGGCGAGGCCTTCTTCACAACCGAAGAGTCCACCATTACGCTGATAACGTGCGTGCCGGA
>JACQUI010000301.1 GCA_016210395.1 Chloroflexota bacterium
GAAGCCTCAGGCTCCCGCAGAGTGCCGTCGCGGGGAGGGTTGACGGGTGCCCCAGGGCGAAAACAACCCACCGTTCTCAAGTTGGCACAGTCATTGTTGGTTGAAATGGGAAATCCGGGAGTAGAGAGCATATTGTCCCCGAATCCCTTGGAGGTACTCAGGGGCTTCTCGCTCCTGGCGTGGTGTGTGACAAATGCAACAATTACCTGTCTCGGGAGGTCGAGAAGCCCTTCCTTGAATCCCCGGCCCTGAAAGCACTGCGTTTCTTGGAGGCCATTCCCAGCAAACGTGGTCGTGTGCCTCCAATGAACGGAATGGTTTCTCCCGGTTTCCCTGCAACTCTCTACTTGGCACCACATGGCTCCCGTCAGGAGTTGTCAGGCGCATTGTCAATCGAGCATCCTGCCTCTCTTCTGCATTTGCTCAGTAACTCAACGACTACTTTTAGGTTCCCTTTTAACGCTCGGCCGCCTGATGGAGTTACTGTATCGCGATTCCTGGCAAAAGTCGCTTTTGAATCCCTTGCAGAGCGGTTTATGGTACTGCCAGACGGGTTGGCGTATCTGGCTGATGAGCCCCAGTTTGATCCGGTTCGTCTTCATGCAAGGGAAGGGCGACTTCCCTTGTGGCCGTACCATGCCAGACGCATCTACGATCGCAAAAGCCCCTGGGTTGACGAAGGGGGAGACATCGTCCAGATCACTGTCGAACGGGATTTCCTCTGGACGCAAGAGCATGAACTGTACTTCGTAATGGCGATATTTGGCTTGGAGCTAACGATCAATGTCGGAGGCCCCGAGATAGACGGCTATGTGAGGTGGCTCAAAGTCAATGGCAACGCTAGCCCTCTATATGTCGGCAGAAACAACAGTATGTCACTAAAGCAAATTGATGTCGCCACAGCCGAGGAGGCTATCCGAGCCCGCGATCGGTCCGATAATGATCTTCGTAACACAGACAGGGAACTAGCTTAAGGTCCCTACCCCACGTCCGCGGCCATCATGTCCTGGTAGGTCTCGCGGCGGCGGATGAGGCGGGCCTTGCCGTCCTTGACCATGACGATTGCCGGCTTGGGGGCCATGTTGTAGTTGCTGGCCATGGGGATGCAATAGGCTCCCGCCGCCGGCAGGGCGATCAGGTCGCCGGGCTGCGAGGGGGCCAGCGCCGCGTCCTTCACCAGCACGTCGCCGGACTCGCAGAACTTGCCCGCGATGGTTACCACGTCTGTGGCGGGCGCGTCCATGCGGTTGGCCACGAACGCCTCGTACTGCGCCTCGTACAGCGCCGGTCGGATGTTGTCGCCCATGCCGCCGTCCACGCTCAGGTACGTGCGGACGCCGGGGATCTCCTTGCGCGCGCCAACGGTGTACAGCGCCACGCCCGCCGGCCCGACGATGGAGCGCCCCGGCTCGATGACGAATGCCGGCTCGCCAAGGCTCAGGTCCTGCAGGCCGCCCTTCAGCGTCCCGACAAGCGCGTCGGCGTACTGGGCGATGGTCGGCGGGCGCTGGCCCCGCAGGTAGGCGATGCCGAAGCCGCCGCCCGCGCCGAACTCGGCCAGCTTCAGCCCGTACTCCCGCATCTGGGCAGCGAACGACAGCGTGATACGGATGGCCTCCTGGTACGGCTCGACCTCGAAGAGCTGCGACCCGATGTGGCAGTGCAGCCCCAGCAGCCGCAGGCGGCTTGAGCCGAGCGCCTGGCGCACCGCCTTCTCCGCGTCGCCCGTGGCGATGGAGAAGCCGAACTTGCTGTCCAGGATGCCGGTGGCGATCTTGGCGTGGGTGTGGGGGTCCACCCCCGGCGAGACGCGTATAAGGATGTCCTGCGTCTTCCCCGCGCGTTCGGTCAGGTGTTCCAGCAGCCCTAGCTCGTGGAAGCTGTCCACCACGATGCGGCCGACGCCCCAGTCCAGCGCGTCCGCCAGCTCCTGGGGGCTCTTGTTGTTGCCGTGAAAGTAGACCTGAGGAAGGGGCATGCCGCCGGCCTTTGCCAGGGCCATCTCCCCGCCGGACACCACGTCCATGCCCAGGCCCTCCTCGGCCAGCAGGCGAGTGAGGGCCTGGTTGGAGAAGGCCTTGGCGGCGTAGATGACCTGCGTCTTGGGGTAGCGGGCGCGGAACTCCCGCAGGTAGGCGCGGCAGATGTCGCGCAGCGTCTGCTCGTCAAAGACGTACAGCGGCGTGCCGAAGTCGGCCGCGAGGTCCAGGGTGTCGCACCCGCCGATGACCAGGTGGCCCTGGCCGTTGACCAGGGCGGTATGGGGGAACACGTTCTTGGCGGGAAGGGTAGGCAGCATGGATGTTCCTTTTGAAATTACTCCTTTGCCTTGGGCGTTCCCTTGCGGATGCCAAGGTACAGAAGGCCCAGGCCGATGACAAAGGCAATCGCGCCTATCCAGCCCCAGGTTGATCTGCCGGACATGAAGCTGCCGCCAAGAATGTTCAACCCCTGAAGCACCCAGACGACGCCGGTCAGGGACGATAGGACGCCAGCGGCTATGAGCATCCAGCGAATTGCACCGGCGTCCTGACGGCTCACACCTGCACCGCCATGTACTCGGCAAGCGCCTGCGACTCTGGGACTGGAAGGTCATCCTCCAGCAGGCCCTCGACGTGCATCAGGATTGCCTCGTGCATGTTACGCTGCACCTCCTGCAGCGTCGTCCCGGTGGCTATGCAGCCTGGCAAGTCGGGTGAATAGGCCGCGTAGTTGCTTTCCGACTTCTCTATGACTACTAGAAAGCGGTACATCGGTCACTCCCGTGGTTTCAGCTGTGCCTGCTTGAGAACGCAACGCCGCCGCTACTTCAGCCAATATGTCTCCCCATCGGCCACCACGCGGCCCTCGTTCTGGAGCTTGATCAGGTGGCTCTTGATCTGGTTCTTCGCCAGGTTGGAGAGGCGCTCGTTCAGCCCCGAGTAGATGGCCCCAAACATCTGCTCCACCGTCTTGGGCCCGGTTCGGAGCTGCGACAGGACCTCCTCCTCCCGCTGGCGGCGGTGCTGGATAAGCTCGTTGATCTTGGCCCGCGGGTCCGTCACCACCGGCCCCTGGCCAGTGTAGATGACCGAGGGATTCATCCGCAGGAACTTCTGCATCGTGTCCAGGAACAGGGCGATCTCCCCTTCGCCGGGGTTCACCACCGAGGTGCCGACGCCCATGATGGCGTCGCCTGGGAAGAGCGAGCGGCTCTCCTGGATGAACACCGCCATGGTGCCGTAGGTGTGGCCAGGGGCGAAGACGAACTGCAGGGTCTTGTCGCCCAGGCTCAGCGTCTCGCCGTCGCGCACGGGCCTGTCCACACGCGCGATCTTCAGGCGCTCGTTGATGGCGTCGGCCTCCTGGTACGTGGCGATAATGGGCGGGCCGCCGCACTCGCGCTGGATCAGCGGCGCGTTGCCCCAGTGGGGCGGGTGCCGGTGGGTGACGGCGATGCCCCGCAGCGGCGGGCTGCCCAGCTTCTTCCAGTAGTCCACGCGGGCCTGGCCCTCGCCGGGGCGGTCCCAGCCGGTGTCCACCCACACGGCGCCGGTCCTGCCGACGATGAGGTAGGTGTTGGTGACGCCCATGACCGGCTCTGGCTCGGTGATGACGTTGTGGATGCCCGGCGCGATCTCCATAGCGGCCTCCTGTGCGAGGGTAGGCCCATAGTAGGCAGGGCTACGGGGGGTGTCAATGGGGGTGAGCCTCTGCCTTCCCCCATGCGAGGGAATGTAGGGGTGGGAGGTCAGCGAGGAAAACAGGGGAACAAGAGTGGGCCTATGCGGCGTCCAGGATGGCCTGTTCGATCAGCTCCGGCAGTTTAACCCTGACGAAGAGGTCCTCCGGGTAGAGGTAGTCCTCACCTGACTCATCCACGACGCGCAATTGACGGCGCTTGGCCGCCTCGGCGTCGGGGATGATGCGGTAGAGCTTTCGCCGCTCCAGGGAGACGGGGTAGCCCTCGTTGCGAATGCATATGACGAATTCTATGGAAGTCTGGTGCTCTTTGTTCATGGCGACGCGTCCAGAAACCGTTTGATCTTGAACTCCTTACGGCCTTTGCCCGTGGCCTCGTACCAGTGAATCTCAGCGATGTGTATCGCGCCGTCTGCCAGTCGAATGGTGGCTTTCCCCTTGCGTTTGCGCCACCGGCCGGCCCCGTAGAGTCTCCGCAGCCGTGAGAGCTCCCGAATGCCTCTTCCTACGGCAAAGGTTTCTTGGTCTGTAATATTGCCCAGGATCTCAAAGTCCATCGGCATCCGCAACGGTTGGTATGTAGAGTATAGCTCATGGGTTGGCCTCAGCAAGACCTACAAACGACCCGTGCTCTCCGGCGGGCGCAGCGCGGGCAGCATGCTATAATCAGCTATCCCATTGAAGCTGCCACAGCTTGTGAACACCAACCACTCTTTACCCTATCGCCGCATCGTTGCCAAGGCGGGCACCAGCGTCCTGACGGGCCGCAGCGACCGCCTGGACATGGCAATCATGTCCCGCCTGGTGGAGCAGCTTGCCGCCCTCCACAAGGAAGGCAGGGAGGTGCTCCTGGTCACCTCGGGCGCGGTGGCCGCCGGGCGACAGGCGCTGGGCAAGCCCCGCCAGCGCCGCGACGTCCCCTTCCGCCAGATGCTTGCCGCCGTAGGCCAGGGCCGCCTGATGCACGTGTACGAAGAGCTGTTCGCGCCCCACGATATCGTCGTCGCCCAGGCGCTGCTCACCCGGGCCGACATCGCCGACCGCCAGGGCTACCTGAACGTGCGCGATACCCTCCTGGGCCTGTTGGAGGCGGGCGTCGTCCCCATCATCAACGAGAATGACGTGGTGGCCGCCGAGGAGCTGGGCGACGAAGTCTTCGGCGACAACGACACGCTCTCGGCCCTGGTGTCCAACCTGGTGGACGCCGACCTGCTGGTGATGCTTACCGACATCGCTGGCCTGTTTACGGCGGACCCAGCGACGCACCCTGAGGCGAAGCTTATCCCACGGGTGGAGCGGGTGGACGACCTGATTGACGAGGTAGCCGCCGGAGAGGAGCGCCACGGCTGGAGCCGGGGCGGCATGACGGCAAAGCTGCGCGCTGCGCGGGAGGCGACAAGCTGGGGCGCGGCAGTGGTCATCGCCAGGGGGGCTGAGGAGCGCGTTTTGCTGGACGCTGCTTCGGGCAAGAGCATCGGCACCTTCTTCTGCCCCACGGGGAGCAAGGTGGAGAGCCGGCTGCGCTGGCTCATGAGCGGCCTCTCCACGCGGGGCGAGATCCGCGTGGACGACGGCGCGGCGAGGGCCCTGCGCACCAGGCAGCGCAGCCTCCTGCCGGCGGGCGTCCGCGAGGTGGTGGGCGACTTCGACCGCCATGACGTTGTGGCCATTGCCGACGGCAGCGGGCAACGGATTGCCTGCGGGGTGGCCAACTACTCGGCGCGGGACATCGCGGCGATCAAGGGCATGCACTCGGCGCGCATCCAGGAGGCGCTGGGCCACCGCTTCGGCGACGAGGTGGTGCACAGGAATAACCTGGTGGTGGTGTAAATCCGTGTTTCCCTCCCCTTGGAAGGGATGCTTTGGATGGAGGGTCCCATGAGCAGGTACATCGTCTACATGCAGCCGGCCGAAGAAGGCGGCTTCGTTATCTGGTGCCCCGCGCTTCCCGGTTGCGTTAGCCAGGGTGAAACGGAAGAAGAAGCCCTGGAGATGATTAGGGACGCCATGCTCGGCTACATCGAAAGCCTCAAAAAGCATGGAGACCCGGTGCCTCCTGGCATTGAGGACAAAGTTGAGAAAGTGGAAATAGTAAGCGCATGAGGCTGCCGGCGCTGAAGGCGAGGGACATCTTGGCGGCGTTGAGGAAAGCAGGCTTTGAAATAGACCACATATCAGGAAGCCATTACATCTTGCGACATCCCAGTCGTCCCAATAGGGTAACAGTGCCCTATCATGGTCCAGAAGATGTGAAACGCGCCGTCGTGCGCACAATCGTTGAGCAGGCGGGGCTGACGGAAGAAGAGTTTAGGAAACTTCTGTAGGCGGATAAGGCACATGGGAACCACAACCGTCACTGCTCTCATCGGCCCTGACCAGGACCACCTCCAAGAGGTGGAGTTCCTGGTGGACACAGGCTCTTTGTACGCGTTTGTCACGCCTGAAACAGCGCAACGCCTGGGCATCCGCCCTACAACGCGAACGCGAGTTGTCACCGCCGATCGTCGCATCGCAGAAATAGGCGTGGCGGCAGGCTACCTGCGGCTTATGGGTCGCGAAGGCGGCATTCTCGTGGGCGTTATGGACGTGCCCATGCCTCTGCTGGGAGTTATTTCATTGGAGGTCCTGGGCTTGAAAGTCAACCCGGTAGAAGAGAGCCTTGAATTTGCACGACCCTTCGGCCCGATGGCGTTGTAGGAGATTGCTATGGGTGTCTTTCAACAGCTTGTTGAGATTGGCACACCGGACGGCAGCCGCTTCCTGGAAGTGCAGGCGTGGGTAGACTCCGGCGAGAACTACTCGCAGTTACCTGCCGCCCTTCTACGACGGCTCGGCTTCAAGCCCACCGCAGCAAGGCGTTTTCGCGTCGCTGACGGCCGTACCGTAGAGCGGGGCCTTTGTCCTGTCCCTATCCGACTCAATGGCGAGGTCTGGCTGACTCCCGTCGTCTTTGGCGAGAACGACAGCGACCTCCTTCTGGGAGCGGTAGCCCTGGAGACGTTCAGCCTGGGCGTTGACCCGGTCAACAAGACCCTGGTCCCCATAGAAGCGAAGGCCCTAGGAATCGGCTGAACAGGCCGCCGCGTCACCAGAGAGGTTTGACAATGATCACTGCAGCCAGCCTCGCCCCCATTGGCGCTCGCACTGCCGCTGGACATCTTCACGGAGGGTAGTCATGGCTACCAGGAAGCGAAAGCTCACCTACGAAGTTATTCTGGAGCCTTCCGACGAAGGGGGCTACACCGTCCATGTGCCGTCTCTCAAGGGATGCGTCTCTGAGGGGGATACAGAGGAAGAGGCGCTGGAAAACATCAAAGACGCCATTCAAGTGTGGCTGGACTCCTGGGAGGATGTGGCAAAGGCCAAAGGCGCCCTGGTCCGCCAGGTGATGGTGGAACGTTGAGAGGGGCGCCAGACCTCTCGCACCAGCGTATCGTCCGAGCTTTGGCACGCGCTGGCTTTGTTGTCGTACGTGAGGGAAAGCACATCTCCATGTACAGTGAACAGCAAGGGGTCATGGCCGTTGTCCCCAGACACAATCCCGTGAAGAGGACGACCTTGAATGCAATCCTCAAAGAAATAGGTATGTCCGTTGAAGAGTTCGTGGAGCTGTTATGAACACGCTTCGGCAAACTGCTAACCTCTCTTCCACCGGCGCCCGCGCCCGCGCCGCCGCGCGGTTGCTTGCCCGCGCCTCCACCGCTGCCAAGAACCAGGCGCTGCTGAACATCGCGGCTGCGCTGGCGGAGCGGCAGGCCGAGCTGCTGGCGGCCAACGCCCTGGACTACAAGGCCGCCCAGGCCGCGGGCGTCTCCGACGCGTGGCTGGAACGCCTGCTGCTGACGCCGGAGCGCCTGTCGGGCATGGCCGTGGATGTGCGGAGCGTGGCCGGGCTGCCGGACCCCATCGGCGAGGAGTTCGACGTGCGGGTGCTGCCCAACGGCCTGCGCCTGGGCCGTCGCCGGGTTCCCCTGGGGGTCATCGGCGCCATCTACGAGAGCCGCCCCAACGTCACCGTGGAC
>JACQUI010000302.1 GCA_016210395.1 Chloroflexota bacterium
GGGCAGGGGGTCAATGGAATGCAGGAGTGGTCCCCCCGCAAGAGGCACAGGTTCCCGTATAATGGTCGCGAAATTCTGGAGGAGGTGTAGGTATGGAGGCCCCGGCGCGCATCGAACCCAGGTCGCTGGCGGACTACCTGGCAGCCATGAGCAAGGCTACCTTCCAGCCGGGCATGTCCTGGCGAGTGGTGGATGCAAAATGGGCCGGCATCCGGGAGGCGTTCCGGGAGTTTGACCCCGCAATCGTCGCCGACTTCGGCGAGGGGGAGTTGGACGCCATCACCGCAGACCCGAAGGTCATCCGCAGCCGCAAGAAGATCGAGGCGGTGGTGCACAACGCCCGGCGTATGCTGGAGTTGGAGCGGAAACACGGCAGCTTCCGCGCCTACCTGCGCTCCCACGGCGGCTTCGAAGGGACGCTGGCTAACCTGCGCAAGCAGTTCAAGTTCCTGGGCGAGGCCGGCGCGTACCACTTCCTGTACGTCGTCGGCGAGGACGTGCCGCCCTACGAGGAGTGGTGCGCCCGCCACAACGCAGCGTAGCTTTCCTCCCTCCTTGCGGGCGAGGATTGAGGTTGGGCATCCCCTTCACCCCCATCCTGGCCTTCCCTCGTCAAGGGGGAAGGGGCTCAGGGGCACGAGCGATTCATGCAACCGCGTACACACGAGTTCCCCCGCCTGGCTGCGAAGGCCCTGCGCAACCCGCAGATACAGCAGGCGCTTCTCGGCTTGCAGACCGGCTTCGACCAGGCGCGCCAGCGGGCCATCGAAGAGCTGTCGCCTGAGGCGTGGGACCGCCTGCGCGACCGCGCCTGGGAGATCAAGCGCCACACCATCGAGCACCTGGACCACTACTTGGGCATGCTGGCGGACCGGGTCGAGCAGAACGGTGGGACAGTCCACTTCGCTGCGGACGCAGCCGAGGCCACGCAAATCGTCCTTGACATCGCCCGCGCCAATGGCGTGCGTCTGGCGGTGAAGGGCAAGAGCATGGTGTCCGAGGAGATGGCCCTGAACCACGCCCTGGAGGGCGCAGGCATCGAGGCCGTGGAGACCGACCTGGGCGAGTACATCATCCAGCTTGCAGGCGAGACCCCCTTCCATATCGTGGCCCCTGCCATCCACAAGTCCCGCCAGGAGGTGTCGGCGCTGTTCCAGGCGAAGCTGGGCACGCCGGACCAGCCCGACGCCGGGGCGCTGACGGCCATCGCCCGCGAGACGCTGCGCCAGAAATTCCTGCAAGCAGACATGGGACTGAGTGGCGTCAACTTCGGCATTGCCGAGACAGGCACGGTGTGCATCGTCACCAACGAGGGGAACGGCCGCATGAGCACATCGCTCCCCCGCGTCCACGTGGCCCTCATGGGCATGGAGAAGGTCATTCCCGCCCTGGAAGACCTGGGCGTCTTCTACCGCCTGCTCCCCAGGGCCGCCACGGGGCAGCGGGCCACCAGCTACTTCACCCTGGTGTCCGGCCCCCGACGCAGCAGTGACGAGGACGGCCCCGAGCAATTCCACCTGGTGGTCCTGGACAATGGCCGCAGCCGGTTGCTGGCCGACCCTGACCTGCGCGAGGCGCTCTATTGCATCCGATGCGGCGCGTGCATGAACGCCTGCCCCGTCTACCGCAAGGTGGGCGGGCACGCGTATGGCTGGGTGTACCCCGGCCCCATCGGCTCCGTGGTCACGCCGGCGCTGGTGGGTTTGCCCACGGCCAAAGACTTGCCCTTCGCCTCCAGCCTGTGCGGCGCGTGCAGGGAGGTCTGCCCTGTCAAGATCAACATCCCTCGTATGCTGCTGAAGCTGCGGGCCGATCTTTCAGAAGGGCCGCCCAGCAAACGCAAGGCATCCTGGTACGAAGGCGCGGCCTTCAGCCTGTGGCGGCGCGCAGTGCGCTCCGAGAAGTCGCTGGCAAGGGCGAGGCGTGTGGCAGCCTTCTTCCAGCGGCCCTTTGCCAGAGACGGATGGATACGCCGAGCGCCGCTGCCTCCCTTTTCGCGGTGGACGCGCAAGCGGGACCTCCCCGCGTTGGCCCCGCGGTCGTTTCACGAGCTGTGGGAGGAGGAGATGAACGTCGCAAAGTAGCAAGCTAGGGCAACCCGAACTTTTCAATCAGCGATTGGAGGCCGTTCCTGCCGAGGCCTGTCTGCTTGACGCTCAGGATCGCCCCGAGGGTAGGTCTGGGAGGGGTTCCGACTTGTCTGGTATGACTGTGGACCTTGGTACGCGCTCTCCGGGGAAGTGCTTGGAGTAGAAAACACCGTGGGTGCGTCTACCGACTTGCTGCCGGCCGTCCCTCTCCAGGAGAGTCACGAGCTGCTTGCCGCTGGGGTTGGAGGACACCTCAAACCCCTACGGCCATGAAGCCCCATCGCTCTTGAGCGTGCCTGGCCTGTGGCAACTGGGCTACAGCGACGCTATGTTCCTGAAGGTACTGGTCAATAAACCCTAGCCGTTCCACCTCATTGAGTTGGAGCAGAACGGCTTCCTGAAGCTCGTCTCGCAACTCCTCCAGGGTAGGAGCATACGCAGCAGTTCCCAGCTCAAGACATGCGCCAACCCAGAGGTCATCGTGACGGCTTATGTCCAGCGTTAACACAAGGATGCTCTGCTCGCCATCGGCTGAAGACCGGACTGCGACGGCTGTATCTCTCATGCGCCTAACCTTTGAGAATGATGGCCTCATTATATGCCAAGGCAGTAGCTTGGGAGGAAGACGTGCCCCCGACCTCTCGTGAAGGGTTCTTGAATGCGGTCCGCGTCGCCCTGGGCAGGGCCGATGACGTGGTTGCGCCGGACTACCTGCCGCTGAAGCTGCGGCCCGAAGACCAACGGCAGAAGGTGGTCACCATTGAGGCTCGAGCGCGGGCGCGGCAGCCCCAACTCATGGAGCGGCTGGCGGGAACGGCGTCGCGGCAGGGCTGGAAGGTGCGCCGCGTCACATCGCCGGAAGAGGCCGTGACGGCCCTCACGTCCATCGCCCGCGAGAAGGGCGCGCGCAGCGCCGTGCGTTCGGCCCACGCCGTCTTCCAGCGATTGCCGGTCGAGGCCGCATTGCGCGGCCAGGGCGTGCAGGTGACAATGGCGGCGCTGGGGCCGCGCGCCAGCCGGGAACGACTCCGAGCGGCGATGGCACAGGCGGACATGGGGGTCACAGGTGTGGACTACGCCATCGCCGAGACGGGCAGCATCGTGCTGGCGCCGCGCCAGGGGGTGAGCCGGCTGGTGTCGCTGCTGCCGCCGGTGCACGTGGCGATCGTGGAGGCGCAGCAGATCTACGAGACGCTGGACGACCTGTGGGCGCTGCGCCGGCTGGCATTTCTGGAAGGTCACGGCGACATGGGTAGCTACCAGAGCCTCATCAGCGGCCCCAGCCGGACCGCCGACCTCGAGCAGACGCTGGTGGTGGGCGTCCACGGCCCGCTGGAGGCGCACATGGTCATCCTGGAGGGTTGATCATGGGCACACGTAGGGGCGCAGCATGCTGCGCCCCTACGGCTGGAATGCTACCTCGTTCCTGCATCCTTGGCGGGCAACGA
>JACQUI010000299.1 GCA_016210395.1 Chloroflexota bacterium
CCTACGCGGTCCGCGACGCCGTTTCTCTCCCCCAACAGCCTGCCGGTGCACTCGTGTCGCCCTCGCCAGCGTCCCACCACCGCGTTCTGGTCCCACAAACCCCTCCGGTACCGGCGACGCCAACCCCAGGCGGTGGATCGGGGGGGAAGCGAAGCAGGGCCTTTCGGCGTTCCTGGGCTAAGGACTTCTTGGGAAGAGATTCGACGGGCCACTACCGTGGCCCTGCGAAAGGCGATTCGTCGTGAGGGGTTCTTCGCGAGTCGGAGCGTCATTGAGGACGAAGGGTTTTGACCACCTCACTCTAGAATGACAGTAGGCTACCCCTGTTTTGTACGGGCGGCGAGCGCTATTCACGTAGCAAAACAACGGAAAACCTGGCCGCCATTGGCTAGCCAGGTTTTCCATCCCATTGTGCGCTCGGCCAGGGAGACGCCGGCTCGGGCGCTCCCAAGCCTACGGCTTCTCGATGGGCGCGCCCACGATGCTGCCCCACTCTGTCCAGGAGCCGTCGTAGTTCTTGACGTTCTTGTACCCAAGCAGCTCAGTGAGGACGAACCACGTGTGCGAGGAACGCTCCCCGATGCGGCAGTAGGCGATGGTCTCCTTCTTGCCGTCAACGCCCTTGGCCGCGTACAGCGCCTTCAGATCGTCCGCCGACCTGAACGTGCCGTCTTCGTGGACGGTGGAAGCCCACGGGATATTGACTGCCCCGGGGATGTGGCCGCCCCGCTGGGCGCCTTCCTGTGGCAAATGGGCAGGAGCCAGCAGCTCGCCACGGAACTCAGCAGGCGCGCGCACGTCTATCAACGCAACACTGTTGCCCCGCAGGTGGCCCAAGATGTAGTCCCGGTAGGCGCGGATGCTCTGGTCCGGGTCCTTCGCGCGATAGGTCTTGGCGGGATAGGTGGGCACGACAGTTGTCAGGCCGCGCCTTTCGGACACCCACTTCACTCGCCCCCCGTTCATCAGTCGCACGTTGGCATGCCCGTAGTACTTGAGCTGCCAGTAGGCCCAGGCGGCAAACCAGTTGTTGTTGTCCCCATAGAAGACAACGGTTGTGTTGTTGTCTACGCCGGATTTTCCGAGCAATTGCTCCATCTCCGGCTTGCTGATAAGGTCGCGCACGGTCCCCTGCTGGAGCTGGCTCTGCCAGTTCCAGCCCGCCGCCCCCTCGATGTGCCCCTGGTCGTAAGCCATGGTGTCAACGTCCACCTCCACCAGGCGCACGTTCGGGTCCTTGCCGTGCTGCGCAACCCAGTCCGTGCTGACCAGAGCGTTGGGATTCGTGTACTCCGCCATGCTCAACCTCCTTCATCACAACACAAAATGGTGCACTTACACCAACCGTACATGAGTGTACCAGTATGGCGAAAGGTGTCAACCCTGGAACTAGCGTCTATGTCTGAGTCTCTTGCATCATGCCACATGCATTCCCCATTGAACCCAGCGCATAACCGCGAGGCTGGCTCCCGGTCCACCCTGCCGGCTATCTCCCTATGGTATGATGCTCAACCAAACGTGCATGGAGGTGCCCCATGAAGGTGCTGGTCAGTATGGGCGTCGGCGTCTCCTTCGAGGGACTCAACCAGGGCCAGGTAGACAGGCTGCGCAGCGTGTCCGAAGAGCTGGAGATCGTGGTGGCGCCCACAGACCAGGAGATGGAGCCGCACCTTGCCGGCGCAGAGATCATCCTGGGGCGCTTCAGCAAGCCCATCTTCGAGAAGGCCAAGAAGCTGAAGGTGGTAATGGTGGAGGGCGCGGGCGTGGACAATCTGCTCTTCCCGGAGTTCGTGAAGAGCGGCGTGACCCTGGTCAGCGCCAAGGGCACCGTGGGCACGCACCTGGCCGACCACTCCTGGGCCCTGTTCCTTGCCCTGCTGCGCGGCGTGGGGAAGTCGGTGCGGGCCAAGTCGTGGGACCTCCGGAGGCAGATTCGGGAAGAAAGCTGGGAGTTGGGGGGCAGGACGCTGGGCGTCGTGGGTCTGGGCGGTACGGGAACGGAGTGCGCCCGGCGCGCCCAGGGGTTCGACATGCGCGTCATCGCCGTTGACCCGGAGGATGTCCGCAAGCCGCCCTTCGTGCAGGAGCTGTGGAAGACGGACCGCTTCTACGACCTGCTGGCACAGTCCGACGTGGTCATGAACTGCACGCCACTGACAAAGCAGACCCGGGGCATGTACAACCTGGAGGCCTTCAGCCGGATGCAGCGCCACGCCTACTTCATCAACGTGACACGAGGGCCGATTGTGGACGAGGCGGGCATCCTGCAAGCCCTGCGCCAGGGCCTTATCGCGGGCGCGGGCCTGGACGTGACGCCGACGGAGCCGCTGCCGCCGGGCCATCCCCTGTGGGACATGCCCAACGCCATCATCACGCCCCACGCCTCCGGCGGCTCACCCTTGAGGCTGGACCGCTGGGTAGACGTGTGCTGCGCCAACCTGCGCCGCTACCTGGATGGACGGCCGCTAGTGGGCGTCATTGACAAGGAGAAGGGGTATTAACGACTCCAGCAGATTGTGCTGCAGCACTGGCATTCTGGAGGGAGGTGGTCAGACAACCCTTGCTGCCAAAACGCTCCGCCTCGCGAAAAATCTCCCACGACCTTCGCAGTTGTTGGCAGGGCCACGGCAGTGGCCCGTCGCTCGTCTTCTGAAGGAAACTCCTTCCCCCAGGACAACCGAAAGACCCTGGCAAACGGATGGGCGTCCGGCAGCGCATGCCACAATTGAGTCCCGCGCGAGTGTGAATGAAGGTCACGTTTGCCGATAGGCAGATGGAGCGATGCTTTCGGAGTAGGAACACTGCTGAACGAAGAGTAGTCATGGGGCAGACAGGGCAAGAGAGCCAGTGTCTAGAAATCTAGTCGTGTATCTTATTATCAGGTACACTAGGGTGGAAGGTTAGGTAACGAGGCGCAGGTATGACTACGAAGAAGAAAATCGGCACGGTGCTGGACGAAGAGCTGCTGCGGCGGGCGAAGATGACTGCCGCAAAGGAAGGCATTCCGCTGAGCGTATTGCTGGGGAGGGCGTTAGAGGCGTATCTGCGGCCTGGGAAAGGGGATATTGTCGCCGAAACGTGGGGCATCATGAAGGCGGATACAGACATCGTCAAGCGGATCATGGAAGAAGAGGAGAGCTACCTTGATACTTGACGAGTTGCCCTCAGGTAGCGAGGCCTTCATAGATGCTAATGCCTTCGTTTACCACCTCAGCGGACAGTCGCCGTCATGCCGACGGCTCATGGAGCGGGTGAAAGCTGGAGACGTAGAAGGGGTGACGGGCGCCCACATCGTGATGGAAGCGCTGCACCGCCTCATGGCGATAGAGGCCGAACGGAAGGGGCTGATCACTGCGGGGAATCCGGCTCGGAAGCTGAGGGAGCGGCCCGCGGTGGTCCGTTCGTTGAAAGACTACGAACGCATAGTAAACCTCCTCTACGAAATTGAGGTGATTGTTCTTCCTGTGGAGATTCAGGTGATCAGAAGGAGCCGTGAAGTCCGTTTACGGGATGGTCTGCTCGTACACGACTCCATCACAGTGGCTATGATGGAGGGGGCTGGACTGCGGGCCATAGCGACGGCAGACAGGGACTTTGAACGGGTCGTTGGGTTGGAGGTCTATTCGCCGTAGAGTCTTCCCATACCGCAAGGCTCGTCCACAACCGTCGCCTCAAAAGGACGACATGCCGCCGTGAGCGTAACGTGAAGCCTGTGCTGAACTACTATGCGTCCGGCAATAGCAAGCAAAGGAAGCATCCCATGCCTTTCAACCTGGGCATACACACGGGACAGCAGGACTGCTCCCTAGAAGACCTGCGGCGGGTCTGGCGGCTGGCCGACGCCTCCGGCTTCTACTGGGTGTCTATCTGGGACCACTTCTACGAGAACCCCACCGTTGATGGCAAAGGCCCCTGCTTCGAGGGCGTCTCCATCATGACCGCCCTGGCCGCCGAGACCCGGCGCGTCCGCGTCGGCTCGCTGGTCTTCTGCATGGGCTACCGCCACCCGGCGCTGCTGGCCAAGGCCGCCGTCACCGTTGACCACGTGAGCAACGGCCGCCTGGAGTTGGGCGTCGGCGCGGGTTGGTACGAGCTGGAGCACCAGGCCTTCGGCATTCCATTTCCGCCAGTGAAGGAGCGCATGGACAGGCTGGAGGAGGGTGTCCAGATCGTGAAGTCCATGCTTGCCAACGAGACGACCACCTTCGTGGGCAAGCACTTTCAGGTGGAGAACGCCAACTGCTTCCCACGCCCTGTGCAGAAGCCGCCGCGCGTGTGGGTGGGCGGGGGCGGCGAGCAGCGGACGCTGCGCATCGCAGCGCGCTACGCCGATGGGTGGAACGCACCCTATATATCGCCGGAGCTGTACAAGCACAAGATCGAGGTGCTGGACGGCTGGTGCGGCAAAGAGGGCCGCGACCCTGCGGCGCTGACGCGCACCGTGAACGTCGGCTTCTGGATGGGCGCGACGCGGGCGGAGGCGCAGGTGGAGCGCGACCGGTACGCCGCCCAGTACGGAGCGCAAGCCGAGGCCCGCAGCGGCGGCCAACTTTTCGGCACACCCAAAGAGGCTGTTGAGCGCATCGGCCAGTACATTGATGCAGGCGCGCAGGGGTTAAACATCGCACTGCGCGCGCCCTTCAACTGGGATGCTCTGCAGGCCTTCTCGGAAGAGGTTTTGCCTGCGTTCAAGTAGCCAGACGCGCGCGGCGAAGCACGACCTGTAGGGGCGCAAGGCCTTGCGTCCCTACGCGTGAGCCCTCACCCGCTCCGCCCCTCTGGTATACTGAAAGGCGCCAATGACCCCTCGCGATCAGATCCGTCACAAC
>JACQUI010000291.1 GCA_016210395.1 Chloroflexota bacterium
CGAGGGAGGTCCGACGGCGCGGTCTACCTGTGCGGCTACGCTGTCGAGATGGCACTGAAGGCCAGGATTTGCAGGACGCTGAGATGGGAGGGGTTCCCAGAGACGAACGCCGAGTTCAGAGACTACCAGAGTTTCCGAATTCATGATCTTGCTGTGCTTCTCCATCTTTCAGGCATAGAGCACAGCGTACTGGATAGATTCCCAGTGCAGTGGGCTGCTGTGTCCAAGTGGAACCCGGAGAGCCGCTACGCTCCAATTGGGACCACCAGCCTTCAAGAGGCAACGGATATGATCGAAGCGGCGAGGATTATTGTGAGGGCGCTATGAAACAATTTGTTCGTAAGATTGCTGCCTTGGAAGAAGCGATGTCTGCGGAGAGAGGTCCCTTCACGTTTTTTGCCCTCTTTCTCCGGGAGAGCTTTACGCTGAAGTGGGATCTGCTGGTGGCCGCGCCGTGGCTTAGTCGAAGCAGAAAAGAGGACCTAGAGTATGTCATTGGCGTGCTCCAGAGCAACCTTACTAAGAAAGAATTCCTGGAATTGGGCAGAACTATTATCCTGGACTGGGACCACCCGCGCATGGAAGAGGCCTTTGAACTGGCCGACGTGGAACACGGTTTGGTCGAGGTGCGGGACGAGGATATCCTGGGCCAGACCATCAAGCGCGGCTACATCATTACGTCCAAGAGAAGGCAGCCCTTGGCGGCGTAGGCGGCGCACACGTGCCACACAGGCAGGGCGGCCTCTGGATGATGGTGTCCATCTTTTGGCTTGTGAGGTGGACGTGTTTAGGCGAGAAAAGCCTTCGAAACAGGCTCTGAGTGTTCAAGGATAGCGATGCTTGACCAAGCCGCAAAACAAGACGGCAGGATATCTCATCCACTCCCCTTCGTTGACTTCCATGTCTGCAATCTTGCGGCGTATGGCCCATGTGGCGACCCAGTTAGGAACTGGATCGAAGGTTTCCGCAAGAGAAGCACATCTATCTTCCATGTCGTGGAGCGTGGGGTACCTGTCTTGTGATTTTTGCCACAGGGCCACTGAGCTTAGGGCCAAGTCAAGACTGCGCCTCTGGTACCATATCGCATATCTTGGATTGACAGGGGTGTGATTTCGTCGGCCTTGGAAACTGCGTCTGCCCAAGCCTTACTGACCCAAGCCTTAACTTTGTCGCACCCGTAGCCTGACCATCCGTGCTTCGCCTCAATACAATAGACGTTCTTGCCGTGCAATGCCCAGATGTCCAAAGCTCCACGGTGAGGCGCAGACAAACGGGCGTCTCCATTCCATCTCCGTTGCACAGGTTGCTCCGCAAAAGGCAGACCCCCTGCGGAGGATATGGCGGTCGCCAGAATGTGCTGAAGTGATCTCTCGGAATAGATTATTGGTAGTTCGTTCGTGGCCTTATGGAAACGTTCATTCTCTCTGGCGAACTCCTTGATCACTTCCATTAGAAAAGGCTTCATAAGTCTGATACCTCGGGCGTCAGGGGGACTCTTGATCTCAGCTACGTGACCAGCACTTCTCACTGTTGTCCATTCGACCATGGGTACTGCCCTCCTTCAAGATTCTCTCGTCGGTTAGCTTACGGCCCGTACTTGATCAGCTTGCCGGCGTGGCTCAGCGCCAGCAGCATCAGGTGCTGGGCCTGGATTGTGCCGATAGAGCCGGCGGCGCAGGCGCGCTCATTGAAGGCGGCGGCGCCTTCGCCTTTGGTCAGCTTAGAGCGCAGCAGGAAGGGCACGGGCTGCCAGCCGTGGGCCGCCATGATGGACGGCGTGGCGTGGTCGCCCGCGACGATGAACACGTCGGGACTTAGCTCCAGGATGCGCGGGATGTAGGCGTCCATCTCCTCCAAAGTCTTCACCTTGGCTGCAAAGTTGCCGTCCTCGCCTGCCGCATCGGCGTACTTGTAGTGGATGTAGAAGAAGTCGTGCTCCTTCCACGTGCGATGGAGCGTCTGGACCTCCTCCTCAAAGCTGTGGCAGCCGGGGATGACCTCCATGCCCACCACCTGGGCAAGGCCGCGGTACATGGGGTAGGCGGCGATGGCCGCAGGCTTCAGCTTGTATGCTTTGCCGAAGTTGGGGAAGCTGGGAAGCTCCGAGAAGCCGCGCAGCAGCACCATGTTGGCCCGTTTCTGCGTGGACAGCACCTCGCGGGCCTGGGCCACGAACTGGTTCACGGCGTCAGCCGTCTTCCATGCCTCCGGCGCAAGGGGCTTCACGGGCAGAGGCGCCGCGCCGGTGCGCTGGGGGTCGGTCTCGGTGACCTTGTCGCTTAGCCCCTGCCCGCGCAGCACCAGCACGAAGCGGTAGCCCTCAACGTGGCGCACCTCCAGGTCAACGCCTGCCACCTCGATGGTGTTGAGCAGCTCTGCCAGGGGCTTTGCTTCGTTTGAAGGGATGCGCCCTGCCCGCCTGTCGGTCAGCAGGCCATCGCCGCCAATGGTGGCGAAGTTGCCCCGCGCAGCGACTTCGCCCTTCTTCAGGGGCACGTCAATGCCCAGGGCCTCCAGCACGCCGCGCCCGATGAAGTACTTCAGTGGGTCGTAGCCGAAGAGGGCCAGGTGGCCCGGGCCACTGCCCGGCGCGATGCCCGGCAGCACGGGGACCGTCCGCCCTCCTGCGGACTCCCTGGCCAGGCGATTGAGGTTCGGGAGGTTGGCTGTCTCCAGCTCGGACTTGCCTGTATCGGGGTGGGGCGCGCCGCCGAGGCCGTCTACCACCAGCATGACGATCTTCGAAGGCGTTGATTCTACGATGTCGGCCAGGTCTGGGAAGTCAATCACGAGCGTGGCCTCCTGTGGCAGGTTGTGGCATGCGTGTTCATCGCTGGCAAGCGACGGGCTGCTGCCGCAGCCCTCGAACCGGCTGAGGTGTGAAAGATTCTTCGCGAAACGGAACGTATCTAAAAGCGTAGGGCATTTGACCACCTCGCTCTAGAATGACAGAGCGCGTCACCTGCCCTTGCGCGGCACATTGCGGACCAATTGTTCACAGACCTAGGACGGGTCTTTGTCGGGCAGTGTGGCAATGCCGGGCAGGTCCCGGCCCTCCAGGAACTCCAGCGACGCGCCGCCGCCCATGGAGACGTGGTTCATGGCGGTGGACAGCCCCAGCTCCTCCACTGCCTCAGCCGTGGAGCCGCCACCCACGACGGTGATGGCGTTGTCCATGCCTGCAAGGGTCTCCGCGATTGCCCGGGTGCCGTGAGAGAATGCTTCCCACTCGAAGACGCCCATAGGCCCGTTCCAGACCAGGGTCCTGCACTCCCGCATGGCGCGGGAGAACTGCTGCACCGTCTCCGGCCCGATGTCCATGATCCTGGATGTCGCCGGAATGTTCTTGATGCCCACGACCTTGTGCGAGGCATCGGCGCTGAAGCTGTCGGCGACGACCACGTCGGTCGGCAGAAAGAGCTGCACGCCGTTGCCGTGGGCCTTCTTGAGGATGTCCTGCGCAACGCCGATGCTCTCTTCTTCCACCAGGGATGCGCCCACCTGGAGGCCCTGCGCCTTGAAGAACGTGGCGGCCATGCCGCCGCCGATAATGAGGCGGTCCACGCGCTGGACCAGGTTCCGGAGCACGGCGATCTTGTCGCTGATCTTGGCCCCGCCCATGATGGCGCCAAGGGGCTTTGCCGGGTTCTCCAGGGCAGTGCCAAGCATCTTCAGCTCTTTCTCCATCTGAAGGCCGGCGTAGGCGGGAAGGAAATTGGTGACGGCGTTGATGGATGCGTGGGCGCGGTGCGATGCGCCAAAGGCATCGTTGACGTAGATGTCGGCAAGGGAGGCCAACTCCTTGGCGAAGCTGGCGTCGTTCTTTTCCTCTTCGGCGTAGAACCGCAGGTTCTCCAGGAGGAGCACCTGCCCAGGCTCCAGCTCATTGGCAGCTTGCCTGACCATGGGGCCGACGCAGTCACGCACGTAGATGATGGGTTCGCCAAGCAGCGCCTCGAAGCGGTAAGCCACGGGGGCCAGGCGCATGTCTTTGACGACCTTGCCGTTTGGCCGCCCCAGGTGCGAGCACACGACCAGCTTCGCGCCGTGCTTCTTGAGGTAGCGGATGGTGGGCATCACTGCAAGGATGCGCGTGTCGTCGGCGATGGTGGTCGTCTTGGGCACAAACGGGACGTTGAAGTCAACGCGCAGAAGGACGCGCTTTCCTGTCACGTTGGCGTCGCGCACGGTCTTCTTTTTCAAATGTCTCTCCGTCAGCAAGTATGTGGGGATGGTCTAGAGATGCGAGGGGGTTCCATCGAAGCGTCACGTCCGGAGGGCCAGCCAGCGGGTGACTTCCAGCAGGTCATCGAAGGCCCCAGCACGTCCGGTTGCTTCAGAAAGGCTTGCCGCGGCCTTCGAGTAGATATCGTGCACGGCTGACAGCGCCTTGTCCCTGACGCCAAGCTCGTCCAGCATGACTTTGACCCGTTCCACGTCGGGCGGCTCCAGCACGCGCTTGAGAAAAAGCGTGCCGAGCTCCCTTTTCTGGCCAGTGGAAGCATGTCCAAGAGCAAGGATAATAGGGTACCCCTTCTTTTTGTTCAATACATCCAGGCCGAAGTCTTTGCCGGAAAGGGGCTGGCCCCACAGTGACTGGATGTCTTCCTGGATGTGCAGGGCCACGCCGACCTCTTCGCCAAACGCCCGAAGGCGGGATCTCTCTTCCATGCCTGCGCCCTTGGCCAGGGCCCCAAGCTCCAGGGCGCACCCAAGCAGCGCGCCGTCCTTCTCCCGGGCCATCTTCAGGTAGGCGGTGGCAGGGACCTCAGCGCGCTCCTGGAAGGCAAGCTCTTCATACATGCCTTCGCACATCCGAATGCAAGCGTGGTCCAGGGCTTGGAGCAACTGGAGGTTATGCTCTGCAGGGTTTTCGCTCTCGCGTCCCAGCAAAGAGAGGCGCGCCAGGGCGTGCAGGCCATCTCCCGCGTTGATAGCCTGCGCCGGGCCCCAGACCCACCACACCGTCGGCCGACGGTGGCGGGTCTGGCTGCCCTCCTGCACGTCGGCATGCACCTGCACGAACTGGTCCGCCATCTCCACGGCGATGGCGGAGGGCATCGCGGCAGCCGTGGCACCGCCCAGTGCCTGGCAGGCCAGGATGCACAGCGTTGCGTGCACTCGCGGCTGGACCAGGGGCGCATCCAGAAGGCCGGCGCGCTCGTCTCGCCAGCCAAGCTGGTACTCCATCAGATGATAAAGCGGGAACGAGCGCTGGGCGAAGAACGACCGCAAGGCATCCTCAATTGGGCCGAAGAGGCGGAGCAACGGCGAGGGCGTTGGCATAGCTGGCGTCTGTCGCTCCACGGGGGCCTCCTACCCTTCGATGTGTCCTGGATATGCAGCTCGAAGGGCCTCCAGGCTGATTGCGCCCAGACGCAGCACCTTCAGCGGTTCGCCAGTGGCGTCAACGATCGTCGAAGCCAATCCAATAGGCAACGGCCCACCATCTATGACCAAGTCTACTCTCTTGTCGAGCTGCCGCACCACCTCCTGCGCAGTCGTCGCGGGCGGCTGGCCCGTGTTGTTCGCGCTGGTGCCGGTGATTGGCCTGCCCAACCCAGAGGCCAGCGCGATGGGGACAGGGTGCGCCGGCGCCCGCACCGCCACCGTATCGCGGCCACCTGTCACCATGTCCGGCACCCGCGCCGACCGGCGCACCACCAGTGTCAGCGCACCGGGCCAGAAGCGTTCGGCAAGGAGCAGCGCAGCCTCGCTCAGTCCTTCCGCAACTATGGGGAGTTGGCTGAAGTCGGACAAGAGCAAGGGCATCCCCATCTCTTGCGGCCTGCCCTTGATCTCCAGCACGCGCTGCACGGCAGGCAGACAAGCGAAGTCCGCACCCAGGCCATACAGGGTGTCAGTGGGATAGGCGACTACCCTGCCCTCTCGCAACAGAGATACGCCCCGTTCCACCTGCTTGAGGAGCGGGGCGCTCATACCAGACATGCTTTGGGGAACTCGGAAAACTGAGGAAGGTTGCATGGCGCTTTCCTTGACTGAGTATACCACAGGTGCTAACCTCACTTTCACCATCCACAAGGGATGGTGAAAGGTGATGTACCCATGGAACGGAAAGCCCCGCCCACCAGCCGCCGCGTTGCTACAAGCGACGACGTAGAGGTATCCGCCTACCTGGAAATCGCCGAAAAGAAGAAGGGCCAGCAGCCTCTCCCACAGGACGCCCCAAAGGCAAAAGGAGAGGCTGTTGTCATTATTGACTTTGGCTCTCAGTACAGCCATCTGATAGCTCGCCGGGTGCGGGAGTGCCACGTGTACTGCGAGCTTGTGCCCCACACCGCCACGTGGGAAAGCGTGGCGGCGCTCAACCCCAGGGGCATCATTCTTTCCGGCGGCCCGGCCAGCGTGTACGAGGCCGGCGCTCCTGCCGCGCCCATGTGGGTCTTCCAGAGCAAGCTCCCTGTGCTTGGCATTTGCTATGGCATGCAACTGCTGGCCCACCAGTTGGGAGGCAAGGTATCGCCCGGCGCCAAGCGGGAGTACGGCCATGCCGTGTTGCATCAAAACGACGCCGGTTCGGCCATCTTCGCTGACCTGCCGCAAAGCCTGACCGTCTGGATGAGCCACGGGGACGTGGTCACCGAGATGCCGGCAGGCTTTCGCGCCCTGGCCTACACCGAAAGCTCTCCCATCGCCGTCATGGGCAACGGACGCATCACCGGGTTGCAGTTCCACCCGGAGGTCGCCCACACCCCCCAGGGCACGGACATCCTGCGCAACTTCCTGTTCAAAGTGTGTGGCCTCAGCGGCGCCTGGACACCGGACAACTTCGTCAGCCAGGCCATCAACCGTATCCAGGAGCAGGTGGGAGGCGGCAAGGTGATCTGCGCGCTGTCGGGCGGCGTTGACTCGGCGGTTGCGGCGACGCTGGTGCACCGCGCAGTCGGCGACCAGTTGACGTGCATCTTCGTGGACAACGGCCTGATGCGTCGCGACGAGCCACGCCGCGTTGTGGAGGTCTTCGGGCGGAACCTCGGCCTGAACTTGCTTCACGTAAACGCAGCGGACCGGTTCCTACGCCGCCTTGCGGGGGTGACTGATCCTGAGAAGAAG
>JACQUI010000295.1 GCA_016210395.1 Chloroflexota bacterium
ACATCCGGCAATGACACCCTGTACGGCGACGCCCTGGACGACATCCTGTACGGCGGCGGTGGAACCGACGAGATACACGGCGGCTCAGGCGACGACATCATCCAGGGCAACGACGGCGTGGACACTATCTACGGCGAGGCGGGCCAGGACGACATCGCGGGCGGCACAGGCCGCACCACCAGCAACAGCGCGGCGAGCGCAGTGGACGGACGCAAGGATAGCAACGACCTCATCTACGGCGCTGACGACTATGACGTGATCGCCGGCGACAACGCCGACATCCAGCGAACGGCTACGTGGAGCCTCAACACCTTCAACGGCGGCAAGCAGCGTGTGGTCTCCCTGCTGGACATCGGCACGGTCTCCGCTGCGGCGGGCGCAGGCACATCCGGCAACGATGCCCTGTATGGCGACGCGCAGGACGACGCGCTCTACGGCGGCGGCGGCAACGACCTGGTCAGGGGCGGGTCTGGCGACGATACCATCCAGGGTAACGACGGCGCTGACAATATTTTCGGCGACGCAGGCCAGGATGACATCGCCGGCGGCACAGGGCGCACCGTCAGCAACAACGCGGCAACCGCCGTGAACGGGCGTCTTGACGGCGCAGACGTGATCTACGGCGGAGATGGGTACGGCGGCATCACTTCCGGCGATTTCGATGTCATTGCGGGCGACAACGCTGACGTCCAACGGCTGCTGGACGGTGGCGGAGCGTGGACATCCTACACTTTCCTTGCGTCCAGCCGCATTCGCACCGTCACGCTCTACGACGTGGCCACCGTCACGGCTGCGGCGGGCGCAGGCACGTCGGGCAACGACTCAATCTTCGGCGAGGCTTCGAGCGACGTGGTCTACGGCCAGGACGGCAACGACTACATCCGAGGCTACCACATCATTGGAACGGCGGGCTTCAGCAATGACGACGACGACTTCCTCTTCGGCAACGCCGGCAACGACACCATCTACGGCGACGGCGGCCAGGACGACATTGTCGGCGGCACCGCGCGCACCATCAGCGACAACGACTACCGGACCACTGCCGACAACCTGTCTGCCCTGAACGGCCGCCTTGACGGCGACGACACCATCTACGGCGACGACGGCGTCGGAACAGGCATGGACCCCCATGACTTCGATGTCATCGTCGGGGACAACGCGGTAGTTGACCGGCCCCTGGACCCCAGCGGCCTGTGGATTCGTGTGCAGTGGGACCAGTGGAACCGTGACGCCTCCGACTTCGACCTGGCGGTCCAGCGCCTCGTCGCGCTGCTGGACAAACCCGTCATGGATGTCGCCACGCCCACAGGGGTCAGCGGCAACGACACCCTCAGCGGCGGCATCAGCGATGATGTCCTCTACGGCCAGACCGGCGATGACACCCTCTACGGAAACGACGGCAATGACATCATCTACGCCGATCTGGGCAATGACGACATCTTCGGCGGGCTGGGGGATGACGTAATGTATGGCCAGGGCGGCATTGACCACATCTTCGGCGAGGGCGGCAAGGACGTCGTGCATGGCGGGGCAAGCGACCTCTTCCCAAGCTGCACCAGCGGCGACCGCGCCGACCCCTACAACGACAGCCGGGAGTTTGAAGCCGACGATACCCGCGACACGCCCGAAACCAGGGGCAAGAACGAGGGCAGCAAGGGCCAAACACCCATAAAACGCAAGAACCCGGTTTGCCTGCAGCTTGTTGAGATCTCCATCTCAACGGCAGACCCCGACATTCTGGCGGGCGGCGTAACCATATTCACCGCCATCGCTACCTACGACGACGGCTCGACGGCAGACATCAGCGGCCAGGTCATCTGGCGCAGCTCCAGCACCGCCACGGCCACCGTCAACGCCAATGGCGTCGCCACAGGTGTGGGCGCGGGCACGGCCACCATCACAGCGGCGCTCAGAGGCATCAACAGCAACTCGGTCACCCTGGAGGTGGCGTGAAGTGGCGCTGCAACCAGCCTGGCTGACCCGACACTTTCGCCTTCCGAAGCTGGGTGACGCGGCTCGCCCCAGCTCTTTTCGGAAGGGGAGGGCGCAGGGCCGGACAACGAAGGCGGAGCAAAAGGAGGTCTGGTCCCGGTTCAAGAGGCAAAGGCATAGGAGCCACCAGGGGGGCGGCCTCTGGTCTTCCGCGTCCCTGCTTGGGAAAGTGGCGTCGGCAACCGTCTCTCTGCTAGCAAGCCAGGGAAAGGCCGCCTCCCATTTCAGGAGATCAAGGCTCAGCACCGAGGGGGAGAATGGCCTCCTCTCTTCTGCCCCAGCGAAACAAGGGAAGCTTGTCTCTCAGTTCAGGCGACAAAGGCACAGCGGCGCTGGGAAAGCAGGGTTCCTCTCTTCCACGCCTTTTCTCGTGGGCGTAGCGACGGCGGCCATCGCCTTGGCGGGATATGGCATCGTCTCTGCAGGCGCCTCCCTCATGCCGGGCGCACGTTCCGAAGCGTCCTTCTCCTACACGGGACGCCTCCTGCGGGAGGGGGCCGCCGTGGACGGCGAGTGCGATTTTCGCTTCGGCCTCTTCACCGAAGAGTTTGGCGGCCGGCAGACCGGCAAGACCGCCGCCGCGACGTTGCCCGTGGGAAAGGGCAGGTTCACGACTACCCTGGACTTCGGCAGCCAGGCGCTGGAGATCAAACGGCCCTACCTGGACATCAGCGTCCGCTGCCCCACAGGAGAGGGGAGCTTTGTGCAGCTCCTGCGGCAACCGCTGAACGGCAAAGCCACTTACGACATCGCCGGTTTCGGCAAGCTGGCCAGGGAGACCTTTGAGAGGGAGCCGTCCGCAACTGAACAGGCGCAGACAGGCCGGCGCGAGGACGATACCGCTCTGGAACGGGAGCCCGCGCCCCAGGCTGCGCGCCTGGACACCTCAGGCATGGGCGCAAAGGCGCAAGAGGTAGCGCCGGGGCACGAAGGGCTGAAGCGGGCTACGGCCATGCACGTCCCCGCGCCGGGCGACTTCGCACCGGGGGAGAAGCGGGAGATGGGAGAGAAGGGCGTCCGAGGCAATGACTTCTCCCATGCCCCGCAGCAGTCCGCCGAGTCCCAGTCTAAGACGAAAGCACCCTCAAAATCCCGTGGCGATGACCCTGTCCAGGCCAAACAGGAGCAGGCCGCTGGGCCACTGTTGGAAGCGAGTGCCGCGCCAAGCATCTCAGGCGAAGGCTCCTCGCCGGCCACGCAGGAGGCACCCACAGTCCTCCAGTGGCAACTGGCCTATGACCCAGCCTTCACGCCTGCCCAGACCGACACCACTCCCGTGGCGCCGGATAGGCCCAAGACCGGCAAATCCAAGGGCAAGCGATAGATAAACGGCGTGGCCGCTCCTCACTCCACGTCAATCCTGGTCACGTCAATCACCCATTGCTCCCTGGGGAAGGCTGCGCCGGTCAACTTGGCGGTGCCCCTTTCCGTCATGTCCAGCAGTATTTGGCC
>JACQUI010000296.1 GCA_016210395.1 Chloroflexota bacterium
GGCATCTCGTACGCGCGGCTGGGGAAGCGTATCCCCAAGGATTCCCCGGAGTTCCAGTACGTGCGCGCGGGCATGGGGGTCCGCGCCGGCTTCCTGGCCGGTTGGCTCATGCTCTGGGCTGATGTGGTCAGCATTTCGGCTGTTTCCCTGGGCTTCGCCGGCTACGTGCACGAGCTCGTCGGCGTCCCGATTGTACTGGCGGCTCTCGGTCTCCTGGTTGCCGTGGCATTCGTCGCTTGGCTGGGCATCCGGGAGTCCGTTGCGCTGGTCGCGGTCATGTCCTTGATTGAGATTGGCGGCTTGCTCGTCGTCATCATCATTGGAGTCCCTCATTGGGGAGAGCACCCCCTGTTGGAATCAGCGAAGGGCGTGCCCGGCATCTGGAGCGCGGCGGCCCTTATCTTTTTTGCCTACCTGGGCTTCGATGAGCTGGGGAACCTGGCCGAGGAGATGAAGCATCCTGAACGCGACCTGCCCCGAGCAGTCTTGCTCTCCGTGGCCATTAGCACGGTGTTGTACCTGTTTGTGGCTGTCTCCGCTGTGAGCTTGGTAGGTTGGCAGGTGTTGTCGTCAAGCTCTGCGCCCCTGGCCGATGCTGTTGAAGGGGCGCTGGGGCAACGCGGCAGGTTGGCCCTGGGCTTCATAGCCCTGGCCGCCACGGCCAACACGGTGCTCTTGCTGCTGGTGTCCGTATCCCGTTCTTTCTACGGCATGGCCCAGTCCGGAGCGTTGCCAGGCGTGCTGGGACGCATTGGCCGGCGTCATACGCCGTGGGTAAGCATCTTGCTGGTGTGGGGCGTCAGCAGCGCATTCCTTGCCATCGGCAGGATAGCCACGGTGGCCCAGATTACCAACTTCACCACCCTTGCAGCCTTCGCTATGGTCAACCTGAGCCTGGTGTGGGTGCTGCGCAAGGAGCTTCGCCCCGCACGGAACGGCGGCTGGCGGCAGGCGAGGGCGCTGGCGCAACCCATCATGGGGGCTGTCACCTGCCTGTGGCTCATTGTGCTGGTGGGCTGGCTGGCCATCCTGCTGGGCCTGGTGTTCGTAGCTGCAGGCGTTGGCATGGGGAAGTGGGCGGAGGGCAGGAAGCGGGTCGCGGCGTAGACCGACCCTTTCGGACACACGATGTCGCTGGAAAACGGACGGTGAAAGCCGTAAGATAGCCGCCAAACTGTCGCGGTTGTCTTCCTTCCAGGGAGGTCAGTGTGGCCAAGCTGCTGAGGGTAGTCCTTCGCCTGTGCTCCGATGTAGTCCTGTTGGGCGCATTGGCGGTTGTCCTCGTGGCGCTGTGGGGTCTGCGAGAGGTGGATACCCAGGAAGATGTGCCGGCGTCCGTGCGAGTGATCAATGGGAAGGCGGCAGTGATGGACGGGGGCGGCCAGGTGCTGGTGCGGGGCGGTGGGCTGCTGTCCCTCCAACCGGGCCAGCGGCTGAAGGCCGAGCGTGAGGCAGAGGTCTTCCTCCACTATCCCGACGGGAGCGTTAGCCGCCTCTCTCCAACTGCCGAAGTCCTGCTGCAGGAGTCGCAACGCAGCATCAAGAAACCGGCCATTCTCGCAGGCGTCCTGGCCCGCCTCTCTTCTTCCCCTCCGCCGTCGCCGGCGGAAGTGCGCCTCTCCGTGGAAGCCCGCGTGCTGAAGGGCGAGGTTGCCACAAAGGCCGCAGCACCTGCCCCCGGCTCGTCATTTCGCCTGTTCGGCCCGGGCATGGTCGTTCTGGCCCAGAACGCCAGCTATGCTCTTACGGTCCCCGAGGCGGGCGACGTGAGCCTGGAGGTAGGGCAGGGCCCCATTGGAGCGGCGTTCGTATCGGCGCAGGGAGGCAGCCTTGTGCCTGTGGTTGTCCCTGAGCTGGCGTCCCGGACGGGCGTCTCGATTCCGCTGCCGCCTCCTTCGGCGGCGGACCTGCCCACAACCCAGGCGCTGGTTGCCAAGCTGGCGGCTGCCGCGCCCGAGCTCCGGCGAGCTTCAGGCGAGGTCAGCGTTGAGGGGATTGCCTTCCGGGAGGTGACAAGCGGCGCGGTCCGCCATTTCGTAAGCGATTCTGCAGGCGGGCCCCAGGCTTCTACCGCCGCCTCCCAGTCTGTCCAGCCGGAGAGTGCGGCGGGCCAGGTGGAGCAGGCTGTCAAACCGCCAGGCGTCCAGGAGTTCCGCTTGAACGACGCCGATCTCCTGCGCGCCTTGCCTGCGTCTCTTGCAAGCCAGGTGTCAGCCCACATCTTGCCGGGTGGCGTGCTGCGCCTGGAGTACCGCGGGGCCACCTTCCTGGCGAGCTTTCACATTGAGGATGGCCGCGCCGTTGTGCAAGGCCTGCCTTTTGGATTCAACCCCCAACAGATGGAGGACGCCGTTAAGCAGCAACTTGGCCGGTCCGGAGCCCCTTCTTTGCTTTCCATCGCTTCTCAGGAGGGCATCGCCACAATCACGTACGAGACGGAGGCAACGCCTGCCCCTGCTGAAGCCCAAGAAACCATCGAGCCGCCAAGCCTGCCCCATATGGCCGACTACTTCAAGAGCATTCCAAACCCGAGGGAGATATCCACAGACTGGAAGGTCGTGGGAAGCAACGTTCTGCTTGCCACAGTCATCACCGTCCTGATCCGTGTTTTCACCGGGTTTGCCGCCAACTTCGTGCGCCAGCAAGAGGAACGTGTCCTCCAGCTGTACGCGCCTCTGCTCCGGATTGGAAAGTCCCTGGTAGGGCCATTTGCGGCGGTTGGGAGCGTGCTGCGATGGTTCGCCCCTGGGCCTATCGCCACATTTGCCCTGATGATGTTCCTTTTTGGGGCGATCTACTCCTTCCTGTCCAAAGGCCAGGACGTCCTGGCGCCCAGCGGGCTGGTGGTGTTTGTGACCCTCAGTTTGACGTCAGGGTTCATGGCGCTGTACGACATGCGCGTCCGGGCTCTTGTTGCAAAACGGCTGAAGATTGCCGCAAAGGATGGCTTGTACTACGGCCAGACGGGAATCGCCGTGGTCACGGTGGGCATCTCCAGGGTCTTCTCCCTATCTCCAGGCCTGATGCTGGGCACCATGGCCGGGGTCAAGTTGCCCAAGGAAGGGGTCACAGCCCGGCACAAGTTTATCCTGAACATGGTGAGCCTGGCCTCTATCGCGTTCCTAGGGGCCCTGGCGTGGGCAGGCGTCTATCTCCTTGTCCAGGCATCGGCACAGCCCTGGGCGCAGGGGGTGTTCCGGGTGGCCAGGGGAGTGTCGTCGGGTGTACAGGACTGGGGTCTTGCCATCTTCGCTATGGCGGTGCAGCGAGCCTTCTTTCCGCTCTTGCCGTTGCCGGGGAACGCCGGTCAGGACCTATTGCGGAGACGCTGGTGGGTCTGGGGCGCTGTGTTTGCCCTGGCGCTCTTTGTCTTCTTGCACACGCAGTTGAATCAGAAGAAAAACGTCACGGAGCTGACGCCCCAGACGTACCTCACACTTGGGATCGCAGTTGCGCTGGGCGGGCTGGCGCAACTGTACACCATGAGGCAGAGCCGCAAGAAGAAGGGCGGAGAGCAAGAGGCGGCAGGCGCAGAGCGGACCGCGCCGGCTGCCCGGTAGGCTCCCGCGTTCCGGCAGCCGGCGCAGCAAACAATGAGCGTGCGCCCGCAAAAACGGGGCCCACGGAGGGATTCTCTCATGGGCCCAAATGTGCCGGAAGCGCGCCCTATTGGCCTCACACCCGCAGCGCAATGCCGCGTTCGTAGATCAACGCCTCCCGCGTCTGGATCAGCCGGTCCGCCAGGAGCTGTGCAAGGGCTGTCATGAAGAGACACCCAAGCTCTTTGTGCCGTTGCAGCATTTCCTTCAAAGCCGATCCATCTATCAGAATGAAACTGCCGGGGCCAATGGCTCGCGCCGACAGTGTCATGATGTGGGGCTCCATCACAGCCGACCAGCCGAAGGCTTCTCCCGGCCCCAGGATCGCCACGTTGGCAGAGTCCGAATAGCCAGAGCTATCCTGCCGGGGGACCGAAAGGTCCAGGGCTGCCCTGCCGCGTTCCACCACGTAGAGGGACTTGGCCAACTGCCCCTGCCGGAAGAGCACCGCCCCATCCTCCACATCCCAGCGGTTGCACAAGGGCACGATCCTTTCGAGGTCGGACTCCTTAAAACAGGCGAAGAGACTACATCTTCCCAAGGTCTCCGTCTCGCTCATATCCTTCCCTCCCCCTCGCTGCCCTGTTTGAGAAGACGATTATCACCAAGGACGGAAGGGCGTGTCAACATTGTGCGTTTCGATACAAACTTGTCGTGAAGCCAAACGTGCACTAGAATGGGGCAGCCACGCACGGATAGTGCACATGAGTACGGCCGCATATGAACGAACACAAGACGGAGCCGGTCAGAAGGAGGATGCCAGCATGCCAAACAGGGCCTACATTCTGATCAACACTCAGACTGACCTGACGCAAAACGTCGTGACTCGCCTGAAGCAGGTGCCTGCGGTGGCTGCGGTGCACGAAGTGCTGGGTCCCTACGACATCGTTGTTGAGGTTGAGGCGCCTACGCATGAAGACCTGATCGCCGCGCTCCGGCATGACATCCGGCCAATCAAAGGCGTTACCAGCACCGTTACGTGCACCTGGCTGTAGAGGTGAGCTGAGCGAAATGCAAACCCTTCCAGACAGAGAAACGCCAGAAGGGGGCGCGGGAGAACGTTGCGTGGTTTCAGCCCTTCGCTGGCTGGGTGGTCGCCTGGTCCAGCAATTTGGCGCAGGCGTAGACCACGCGCGTGTACGGCATGGGGATATTTAGCCGCTCCCCCAGCTCCAGCACCGCGCCGACAATGCTGTCCAGTTCCAACGGCTTGCCTGCCTCCACGTCCAGGAGCATCGAGGTCTTGTGGCGCCCCACCTTTTCCGCTCCAGCCAAGCGCTGCTCTAAAGTCACTGGCACCTCGACGCCTAACGCCCTCGCAACGGCATCGGCTTCAGCCATCATCGCCCTAGCAACCGCGCCCGCCTGTGGGTGCGTGGCGATCTCAACCATGGTGGCTCGGGTAAGGGCGCTGATGGGGTTGAAGGCCATGTTGCCCAGGAGCTTGACCCACAGGTCGCGGCGAATGTCCGGGCGGATGGGGCATTTGAAGCCCGCCTTGATGAGGGAGCGGGACAGGCTCCGGCAACGCTCCGTCGTTGAGCCGTCCAGCTCGCCAATGGAGAAGCGGTCGCCCTCGATGTGCTGCACCACGCCCGACTCCGGCATCTCTGCTGCTGGATAGACGATGCAGCCGATGATCCTGGCGGGGTCTATGGCGCTCGTTATCACGCCTCCAGGGTCGAGGCTTTCCAGGCGCGCGCCGGCCATGGAGCCGCTGAGCCGCTGGAAGTACCACCAGGGGATGCCGTTTTGCGCCGACACAATAGCCGTGCCGGGCCCCAGCATCGGGCCGATCTGGGGCGCAATCTGCGCCAGGGCCTGCGCCTTCACCGTCAGGAACACGTAGTCCACGGGCCCAATCGTACGGGGGTCGCCGGTCACCGCTGGATGCGCCACGACTTCCCCCTGTGCGCTGCGCACTCGCACGCCGGCGCGCATGGCCTGCAGCGTGCTGCGGGCGATGAGCGTGACGTCTTCCCCTGCAAGGGAGAGCTTTGCGCCCAGGAACGCGCCGATGGCGCCCGCGCCGTAGATGGCGAACCTCATCCGTTGCTCCCAACCGTCTCGCTTGCGCGCCTGGTGGATGGCCCTGTCTCGTGCCGAACGCGCTTTCCTGTCAGCGGGCCCCCGCCGGCTCCTTGCCGCGCCGCTCCCGCCGTCCCACCGCCCGCCTGTGATACGCGAAGGCCCCAATGCCCATGATGATGATGCTCACGTAGCTGATGGAGCGGTCCAGCAGGGCAATGGAGATGGCGTCTTCCTTCGAGGCCGCCAGGGCAAGCAGCCCGATGATGCCGGTCTCCACAATCCCCAGTCCGCCGGGCGTCAGGGGCACGGCAGAGAGGATGGCGTTGGCCACGGTCACAAAGACCACAAGGCCGATGCCCACGTCGAGCCCCGTGGCCTGGACGACGAAATACAGGCGGCCGACCTCGGACATCCAGCCCAGGAATCCCAGGAGCATCACCAGCGGGAAAGCGCGGAAGCTTCGCATCGTACCCTGGTGGAATGCCTCGTACCGGTTGCGGATGGCAGCCGGAAGGATATGGCCGATGCGCTTCCAGAAGACCTGCATTGCCACCAGGCCCAACAACGCCGCTACAACTAGCGCCAGCCCCACTTTCAGGAAGACTCCGGACAGGTGGATATCCGGGTCCATGTACACTAGCAGGAACCCAGCCAGCAGCAGGACGAATATGACGATGATATCCATGACCCGCTCGCCCAGGATGGTGCCCATAGTCCGGGCGAGCGGCGCGCCGGACTCCTCGGCGTAGGCGTATGCGCGATAGGCGTCCCCCAGGCGGAACCAGGTGATGGAGCTGGCGAACCAGCCCAGCAACATGAGGCGCGCGGCGGTGAACTGAGAGGGCAGGGGAGCCTGCTCTGCGACGCCGGCGTTCTGCAACATGAGCCGCCAGCGCGCGCCGCGAAAGAAAAAAGTAGTGTAGTGGACCGCAACGGCAAGAACTAAGAGGAGTGGGTTGCTGCGGCTGATGTTGTCCCATGTTGCCCCAACGTCAATGGAGAACCGGGTCGCAAGGAACAGCAACAGCAAGACGGCTACGGCAAAGGAAACAAGGGTAGGGGCGGAAAGCACTTTTCGCCTAAGGGAGAAAGGCTGACGCTCAAGCGGATTCTGGTCTATGGCGGGCCTCTTTGTCCTGGGGGCATAAGGGAATACGGAACGCCGGAGATACATCATAGTATAGGGTTTCTCTCGGTCACAAGGGCCGTTTTGCGGGCATGCCTGGCCTGCGAGGGTACTTGGGAGGCGTCGGCCAGGCTTTTTCAACAATGACCAGCACCCGGCTGCCAGGCAGCACGTCTTCAGGTATGGGGCGCAGTTCGACAAGCCGGCCGCCCAGCTCCTGGAGGGCGCGGGCTGCCGAGGCGACCTCCTCTGCGACATTCCCTTTCTTCGGCGCCACTGCCAGCCCGCTGGTCCGGCAGAAGGGCAGGGTGAGCTCAAGAAGCGAGGGCAGCCCGGCCACGGCCCGGGCGGTCACGAGGTCAAAGGCTTCTCGCAGGTCAGGGGCGTGGGCAAGGTCCTCCGCACGCCCAGTGTGGATGGCTATGCTCTCCAGGCCCAGGGCCTGGGCCAGATGCTCCAGGAAGGCGGCTTTCTTTGCCGTTGCCTCAACCAGCGTCAAGCGAATGTCAGGGAAGGCTATCTTGAGGGGAACGCCGGGAAAGCCGGCGCCTGTGCCGACGTCGCACACGCGATAGCCTGTTGGCGGGTGCGCCGGCAGCGCCATAGCAACCGTGAGCGAATCCAAGAAGTGGAGCGTCTCGATCTCTTCTGGACAGGTGATGGCGGTCAGGTTCACGCGCTTGTTCCAGGACAGCAGCTCTTCCTGGTAGCGGTGAAATTGCCGAAGCTGGGCCTGAGTGATGGTGATGCCCAAGCGCTGAGCGCCAAGGACTAGCTGAGCAAGTGGTTCCATGTCTCCAGCAATTATACATCCTCGAATTGACATCTCTCCTTTGGCGCAACTAGAATGGGCTATCGCGTCACCCTATGCAACCCCAGCGTCTGGTTCCGTCAACACTGATGGCGAGAGTGAGGTGCGTCGTGGCCACTAGAGCCTTTGTCCTTATTGAAACTGCCGTTGGAAAGACCAGGGAAGTAGTTTCCGCTCTTCGAAAGCTGGATGGCGTCTCCTCGGTAGACGTGGTGACAGGGCCGTACGATATCATCGCTATTATTGAGGCTGCCGACCTGGGTTCAATCGGCGATACTGTGACCGGAAAGGTCCATACGATTGCCGGTATCCAGCGCACCGTGACTTGCCTTGCGGTAAGTCACTCCTAGTGGCGGAGACTCTGCCCACGCTGTCCCCAGTAGAGAGCGGGGGAAGCCGCTGCCTTTTGGGACAGGGGTGCACAGGTTGCGACGATCTCCAGACTAGCTTCGTGGCCGCAGCCCGCCGAGTTGCCAGGAGGGGATATGGACTTTGAGTTTCCGCCTGAGCTGGAGAAGTTCCGCCAGGAGGTCCGGGAGTTCGTTCGCACGGAGATCCCTCCCGGCTACGAAGGCGTGGGAATGGAAGAGGAGGACCCCAAGGAGTCCCAGGCCATACGGCGCAAGCTGGCCGCCAGGGGATGGCTCACCATGGCCTGGCCCAAGCAGTATGGCGGCATGGAAGCCCCACACTACCAGCAGCTTGTCTTCAACGAGGAGATGGCCTATCACCGCGTGCCCGCCGCCGACAACTCGGTGACCATGCTTGGCCCGATCCTGATGCTGGAAGGCACCGAGGAGCAGAAGCGGGAGTTCCTGCCGCGCATCGCCCGTGCGGAGATGCGCTGGGGCCAGGGGTACAGCGAGCCGGGATCCGGCTCCGACCTGGCCTCCCTCCAGACGTCAGCAGTTGCCGACGGCGATGACTTCGTCATTAACGGCACCAAGATCTGGACGTCCGGCGCGCACAACGCCGAGTGGCTCTTCATGCTGGCCCGCACCAACCAGGATGCGGAGAAGCACCGGGGCATCAGCTTTCTCCTGGTGGACATGAAGACGCCCGGCCTCACCATCCGTCCCATAATCAACATGGCGGGTATCCACGGCTTCAACCAGCTCTTCTTCGACAATGTCCGCACGCCCAAGCGCTACCTGGTCGGCGAGTTGAATCGCGGCTGGTACGTCGGCGCGAGGCTTCTGGACTTCGAACGCTCCGGCGTCCAGCGTTCCGCCACAGGCAAGCGCATCCTGGAAGAGCTGGTGCAGTTCGCCAAAGAGACCTCCTGGGACGGCGTTCCTCTGGCCAAGAAGCCTGAGGTGCGCAACCGCCTGGCGGACATGGCGGTGGAGGTAGAGGTCTGCCGCATGATCTCCTACCGCATCGCGTACCTGCAGAGCCGGGGCGAGGTCTTCAACAAGGAAGCGTCCGTTGGCAAGGTGTTCGGCTCTGAGATGCAGCAGCGGCTGTACCGCACCGGCATGTCTATGCTGGGCCTGTACGGGATGTTGTCCAGGGGCAGCAAGTGGGCGCCGCTGCAGGGCCGCATCCAGCGGGGCTTCTTGACCTCCTTCAGCTCGACCATCGCGGCGGGGACCTCCGAAATCCAGCGCAACGTCATCGCCAACCGTGGCCTGGGGTTACCGAGAGGGTAGACGTCCTATCATGCTGCGGAGCGCAACGACGAAACATCTGGTCAGCGGTTGGTGGCAAAGGCGAACCAGATGATTCGCTGCGCTCAGTATGGCAGGGCGGGCGACGCCAACCGGGGCCTGGGGCTGCCGGGGGGTAGGCGTGAGGCATTGCAAGCCTGGCGACAGGAGGAGAGCGCCCCCTCGTGTCATTCTGAGCGAGGTGGTCAATCAGCAGTTGCTGTCTCCAGCGATAGTTTCGCGAAGAATCTAAGGCTTGTGCAGATAGACGACATTACCCTCGTGCTGAAGGGGAATCGCTCCATCGGCTATCGCCTTAGATTCTTTGCCTGACTGCCGTCATGGCTCAGAATGACAGTTTGGTTCGCCATCTTCGTAGTGCACGCGTCGCTGCGTCATGGCTCTCAGGACGAGCCGATAAGGGACCACCCAAGGAGGCTTGCCATGGACTTCCAGTTTACACCCGAGGAAAACGCCTTCCGCCAGGAGATCGCCGGCTTCCTGAAGCAGGAGCTTCCGGCCGACTGGGATGGCGAGGGTGAAGGCAGCGGCGATGCGGAGTGGGCGTTTGGCCTCCAGGTGCGCAAGAAGCTGGCCCAGAGGGGCTGGCTCACCCTGGCCTGGCCCAAGGAGCACGGCGGGGCAGGCGCTTCCATCATCACCCAGACCATCTTCCGCGAGGAGATGTCCTACTACCGCGCCCCCGGCATAGACTTCTGGGGCATCACTATGCTGGCCCCCACGCTTATGATCCACGGCACGGAGGAGCAGAAGCGGCGCTTCCTGCCGCCCGTGGCGCGCGGCGAGGTCCAGTGGTGCCAGGGCTACAGCGAGCCAGGCTCCGGCTCCGACCTGGCCTCCCTCCAGACTCGCGCCGACCTGAACGGTGACGAGTACGTGGTCAACGGCACCAAGATCTGGACCTCCAACGCCCACCGCGCCGACTGGATCATGCTTCTGGCCCGCACGAACCAGGACGCGGAGAAACATCGCGGCATCACATTCCTCCTGGTGGACATGAAATCCCCCGGCGTGTCGGTGCGGCCCATCATCAATATGGCCGGTACGCACGGCTTCAACCAGCTTTTCTTTGACAATGTGCGCGTGCCCAAGGAGAACAAGGTGGGCGAGGAGAACAGGGGCTGGTACGTGGGGGCCACGCTCCTGGACTTCGAACGCTCCGGCGTCCAGTACTCCGCCGGCGGGCGCCGTTTGCTGGAGGAGCTTGTGCGATTCGCCAGAGAGACGAGTTGGAACGGCGGGCCGCTGGCCAAGCGTCCGGAGGTCCGCAACCGCTTGGCCGACGCTGCCATCGAGCTTGAGGTCAGCCGGATGAACGCCTACTACATTGCCTACATGCAGAGCAAGGGCACCGTGCCCAACAAAGAGGCGTCGGTGTCCAAGCTCTTCGGCACGGAGATGCAGCAGCGCCTGGCAAGCGCCGGCATGCACATCATGGGCCTCTACGGCCAGCTTGCGCCCGGCTCCAAGTGGGCGCCGCTGAAGGGCCGCATCGAGCGCGGCTTCCTGCTCGGCCACTCCGGCACCATTGCAGGCGGCACCTCTGAGATCCAGCGCAACATCATCGCCAACCGTGGGCTGGGGCTGCCGAGGGGGTAGGGGAGGGGGCTGACCGCATACCAAATCTGCGGCCACTGCCTGACGTGACGACCTCGTGGACGTCGGGAGTGGGCAATCTTGTTGAACGACGGGAAAGAGTATGATAGTTTGTCATACTGAGGTGTTAGCATGCCCAAGTCGAAAATAGCTGTCACGCTTGACGAAAAGACTGTTGCAGAGCTTGACAGTTTCATTGAAAACCAGGTCTTTCCCAGCCGCAGCAGGGCGATTGAGGACGCGCTTAAAGAGAAACTGGAGCGGCTGAAGGCCACGCGCCTGGCTGTTGAATGCGCCAAGCTGGACCCGGAGGAAGAGAAAGCGATGGCAGAGGAAGGCCTTGCTCAGGACGCACTCGAATGGCCGGCATATTAAGGAGTTGTCACGTAATAACCTACCCATTTTTGGTAGAAGCAACAGCTAACACACGTTCGTATTGCCTTCGAGAAACAGGTATGTTATTTCGTGACAGTCCCTAAGGGGAAGTCCGCTGGGCTGATCTGAATCCGGTGGTGGGGCATGAGCAAGGAGGGCGGCGGCCGGTGCTTGTGTTGAGCCAGGACGTGTTCAACGAACGTTCTGGCACAGTCATCGCCGTCGCCCTCACCAGTCAGTCCCAGCGCGCGGGATTTCCCTTGGCCCTGGAATTAACCTCGGTTGGGCTGCCCAGGCGCTCATGGGTGAAGATTGGCCAGGTAAGAACCCTTTCGGTGCAACGGATAGGGCAGGCCATCGGAAGGGCTTCGCCTGAGGAGACCGCGCGGGTCATAGAAGGGCTGAACGAGATTGTAGGCGGGTAGGGGCGGCGGGGGGGTCAGGCCGGGCTGGTGAATTGCAACAGAAGGAGACGCAGTCATGGACCTAGGCTTTGATGAATCGCAGATGATGCTGAAGAACTCCGCCCGCGAGTTCCTCCAGCAGGAGTGCCCCACCACGTACGTCCGCGCCATGGAAACCGACGCGCGCGGCTTTTCGCCGGAGTTCTGGCGCAAGGTGGCCGGCCTGGGCTGGCTGGGCATCGCCCTGCCGGAGCAGTATGGCGGCCAGGGCCTCTCCTTCTTCGACCTGGCGCTGCTCATAGAAGAGCAGGGCCGGGCGCTGATGCCGGGCCCCTTCTTCTCCACAACCGTTCTCGCCGCAGAGGCCATCTTGGAGGCTGGGACCGATGCCCAGAAGGCCCAGCACCTGCCGCGCATCGCCAGGGGCGACCTGATCGCAACCCTGGCGCTGACCGAGCCTTCCGCCACGTACGAACCTTCCGGCGTGCACGCCACAGCGACAGCCATGAGCGACGGGTACGTCCTCAATGGCGTCAAGCTCTTCGTGCCCGACGCCCAGGTGGCGGACTTGCTGGTCGTCGCCGCTCGCACGCGCGCCGGCGCCGACCCCGCCGACGGCGTGACCCTGTTCCTGGTGGACGCCAAGGCGCCGGGCGTTGCCGTCACGCCGCTGGTCACCATCGCATCGGACAAGCAGGCGGAGGTTGTCCTGAACAACGTCCATGTCCCGGCAAGCGCCGTCCTGGGCAAGGCGGACCAGGGCTGGCCCGTCGCCGCGCGCATCATCGAGATGGCCGCTGTCGGCAAGTGCGCCGAGATGCTTGGGGGCGCAGACCGGGTGCTGGAGATGACCGTCAGCTACGTCAAGGACCGCGTGCAGTTTGGGCGTCCCATCGGCAGCTTCCAGGCTATCCAGCACCACTGCGCCAATATGGCGACCGACGTGGAAGGATGCCGCTACGTCACCTACCAGGCCGCCTGGCGCGTCTCCGAGCGCCTGCCCGCCGAGCGTGAGGTCGCCATTGCCAAGGCGTGGGTGAGCGACGCCTACCGCCGGGTGTGCGCCCTGGGCCACCAGAGCCACGGGGCCATAGGTTTCACCAAAGAGTACGACCTGCAGCTCTACACCCGCCGCGCCAAGTCCGCCGAGGTCTCTTACGGCGACGCCGACTACCACCGGGAGCTTGTGGCGCAGGGCCTGGGGCTGTAGGGGGACGACGGGCAAGCGGGCAAACTGACATACGGGCAAGCGGACAGCTTACAGATTTCTGTATGCATGTCCTATGTCCGTATGTCCGTCTCCTCCGAGGTCTCTATGCAAGACTGTATCTTCTGCAGGATAGGGCGGGGCGAAGTGCCCAGTCTGATGTTGCACCGGGACGAACGCTGCTTCGTCATTCGGGACATCCATCCACTGGCGCCAACGCACCTGCTCATCATTCCCCATTTGCACTTGACCGGCCTGAATGGCCTGGGGGCGCACGGAGAGCAGCTTTTTGGACACTTGATGGCAGTGGCAGGCGAAATGGCGGGACGCGAAAGGGTTGCAGCCACGGGCTATCGCCTGGTAGTCAACCAGGGGCCGGACTCGGGCCAGGCCGTCACGCACGCGCACATACATCTCATGGGCGGCAAGCGCCTGCCGGAGTTGGGGTGAACATGATGTACTGCTCGAAATGTGGAGCGCAGGTCGCCCCAGGCAGCCGCTTCTGTAGTGGCTGCGGCGCTTCCATTGCTGATGGCGCAGGCCTGCATACACAGCAAGGCGCGCGCCTGCCACGGAAAGACCCGGCAGTGGCGGCGTTGCTTGCCTCGCTCCCCGGGCTGTTCGGACTGCTGGGCATCGGCCACATCTACGTGGGGCAAACCGGCAAGGGCGTTGCGTGGCTCATCGCCGGCATTATCCTGGTATTCCTTGGGTTCGTGTTCGCCATCACCATCATCGGCCTGCTCATTGCAATTCCAATCTGGATTGCGGGTTTCATCATCTGGATCGTGCTGATCTTCGGCGCGCATTCCGCTGCCCGGAAGTTCAACGATGCGGTGCAGCGCACGGGCCAGGCGCCGTGGTAGACGCTCGTTCGCTTCAGCAGACTCAGTCCATCATCCAGACGCTTCCTGGGGGCCTCCAGGAACACCTCTTCCGCGTGCGGGACGTGGCCCAGGAGTTTGCGGCGCGCTTCCGCATTGATCGCGCCAGGGTGGAGCTTGCGGCCCTGGGCCACGACCTGTATCGAGCCATGTCCCCTGCCGAGATGCTTGCCTTGGCGCGAACGTGGGGGCTGAAGCCGCATCCCGTGGAAGAGCGTGTGCCGGTGCTGCTGCACGGCCCCCTGGCCGCCGAGCGCCTGCGCCGGGAGTGCGGCGTTTCCGATCCTGAGGTGCTGCAAGCGGTCTGCTGGCATTCCACGGGCTGCGGCGGCATGAAGTCAGTTGCTCTTGCCGTGTTCCTGGCGGACAAGCTTGACCCGCAGAAGGTTGCCGAAAGGGACCACCTGCGGCCCGTAGCGGAGCTTGCGCGGGAGAGCCTGGACCGGGCTGCGGCTGCCTACCTCACCTGGGAAATCGGGTGGCTTGTTGGAAGAGGCGACCTGGTGCACCCGGCCTCCGTGGATGCACGGAACGACCTCATGATGGGTCTCGGGTAGATTCACCCGCTCGTCGGCAGCTTCCTGTGCATGCGCCTGTCCAAGCGTTTGGGCGCGCCTCTTGGCGCCAGCCGGCCATAAATACGCCAGGGCCTGCTATGCAGGCCCTGGCGTAAACGAGAGGGGATTGACGACGAACCTGTGCGAAGGCCGTCACATATGATGTTGGGCTTCCGGCGCTCCTTGAAGGCGGAGGTGTGTGGAGCGCCCGTCGCTTACCACATTCGCCCGAGGCCGCCGGAGGCCACTACCCCCTGCGCCAAGGCGGACCGGCTGTAACCGGTCTGTGTATCGAGATAGGACAACCCTACCTCCAGATTGAGAGCCGTGGCCGTACGACCAAATGAAAGTCCTTGACGGACCATGGTCAGTGCAACCTCCGGCTGAATGCCGACGATGACCGGCTTCGCGCCTCGAAGCTGGACCATCTGCGCCATCGTGGACAGCGTGCGCGCGGCGAAGGCGTCAATGACGTCCAGACCTGACACATCCACGACCACCCCGTACGAACGGTCCTTGCCCACCCGCTCCACCAGCTCATTGCAAAGCTGCTGGAAGTCATCGTCGGGGACGACCGGCAGCATAGCAACGAGGTACCGCCCCCGTTTTTGGATTGGAGCATTCCAGGAGTCTCTTTCAAACATAGTGCGTACGCTCCCGAAATGATTCGCATGCATCAATGTCATGCATCTAACGTACAGGGCCAGTCCTGAAAAAAACCTGAACGGACAGGTGGCGCGCCCTGAACATCCCATGAATAAGACGCGTGGGCGTGGGCGAAGAGAGAGAAGAGAGATAGGGGGTGAGCACTGGTCCGCACTAGGCCGAACTTCCAGGCGAGCAGATACAAAACAACGTTTCTTCTGGCTACATCGAGTTTTCCCGATGCGCCTCGCCTCTGTTGTATTCGAAACCGGCGGAATCGTCAAGATGTTGTCTGGCTA
>JACQUI010000297.1 GCA_016210395.1 Chloroflexota bacterium
AACTCGTTTTTGGTCTGCCAAAATACACACCCTGGGCACACACGAAAGGGCCGGAAAGGGACACACCAAAAGCCCCGCGGGAGAGGGCCTGTAGAGGGACGGCGCGGAGGTGAAGGCGAAGCGATAAAAAAGGAGGGAACCGCAAAGGCGGGAGGGGTCTTTCACAAAGGCCGCGCGCAGCGGCCGGCGCCCCAGAGTGGCCAGGCTCACCCCAGGCGCGGGCGGCCCGCGCCCACCCGTGCTACCGACTGCTATGAGCTGGGCAGTTAGAGCCGGCTACGGAGCGCGGCACCAGTGCGCGCACAGCCTCATAGAAAGCACGGCCTTGCCTCGCACTGCAATAGCAGGGGCTGGAAGGATGGTTCAGGGGATCACCGCAGATCCCCCGGCACGGGAACGGCCCAGGTTGGCAGGCCTGAAAGGGATGCCGGCCTGGGCCGGTTCGGTGCCAGGGGGTGCCTCGCGCGGATTGGAAAGTGCAACGCTACGCTTCAGGCGCGGCGGGCAGCGGGAGCGAGGCACGAGCGGACGCTGTACGCCGTCGCCTGCAAGCGATTGTTAGGCGCGGACTCGGCCAGTGGGGCATGGGGTTAATCTGAGTCCGACCCCGGTTTTGCTTCTCAAAAGTGCATGACCTGAAACCTCGGGGCGCCCGCAACTTCCTCGAACTTCTGGGCAAAACTGCTGAAACGCTCGTCGTAGCTGCGCCCGCCGTTCGGATCGTTGATTTTTAGGAACGTCCCGTCGTGTGTACCATCCCCGTATATGCCGATCACGACGCGCGCGTGGATGGCCCAGTTCGGTCCCGGTTGTTCGTCCGTGATCACGACGATGGGGCCGTAATCCTCGAGGAGCGCCTTAACCCCCTCCACGGTATACGATTGCGGGGCTTCGACCGTCATCCCGCAGTCTGCAGCATACTGCTGGTGCTGAGCTGCTGGTAGGCCGCTTCCGGCGTCGAAGAGGGCTCGCCAGTTCGCGCCGGCGATGTCCATGGCCGCCTGAATGGTGTAGGACACCTGGTCCCGCCAAGAAAGCATCATGGTCCCCACAGCCGCCCAGCACGTCATTCCAGTAGGCTGGGCTACGAGCGGCACGTCGTCCGGGACGCTGTATGTAAAAGACGCCCCGGCGTCGGTCATCTCGACCGACTCCATCCCGCGTTTCACGGCGATGGAACCCCCGCCACCCGCGGCGCGCTGCAGAATCTGCTGCACTGGCTGTTCGGCGGTCAGACGCTCCGGTTCGCGCGCATGCATGTCCCCGAGCGTCTGCTTCGCCTGTTCCGTGGCCTCCTTGTCGTCGATGAGATTGCCGGCCTTGGCGCGCTCTATGTTTGCCAGCTTCTGCGGCGCCTGCTGGGTCGCGCCTTCGGCGCGGCGCACCTCCACGGCCTTGCTGCCGAAGTCGCTCGCGAGGGTGGCGGCCTGCTGCATCGCCGCCGCGGCGTTTGCCTGCGTCTGCGCCAGTCCCGCCATGTCGCGGAACGCGTTGGCGGTCGTCACGGCCCGCAGCAGGTCGGCGAAGCCGGCCGGGGCCGGGGCCTCCGGGACGGCCGGCATGTTTATCAGCGTCGGCCCCATCGGCGCCGGTGTCACGCCCGGCGGTTCCGCCCGGCGTGTACGCAGCCCCTCGACACCGATCGTCTCGAGCTCTGGTTCCCGATCCGACAGGACCCAGTCGGTGGTGCCGAAGTGTTCCTCGCACGCCTGGCACGGGTCCTTGAGCGCCTGGGCGTAGAGGCCGGACGTCGGCAGGGAGACACGCAGGGGTTCCGAGACCAGGTCGGAAGGCCGGTAGTAGTCGAAGAGATCCTCGGGGCTCTTGTGGGCGTCGGTGCCGATGAAGGCGCCGGCCGCGACCCGGAAGACGAGGGCGTTGCCGAGGATCGCCATCGGTGCGCGTTCCACCACACTCGCGATGCTGCGGCCGTCGCCCCCGGGGACGAAGAAGCCATCGAGCAGCATGTACAGCTTGTCGCGATCGAGGTGCCACCAGATGGTCTTGTGGTAGTACTCGACGTGTTCGTTCAGGTGGTTCACGAGGCGCTCGGCGCCGGCCCGGATGACCGTGCGCAGGTCCTGCCGCTCGAAGGCGTCCGTCTGGAGGAACTTCGACGCGCCCAGAGTGTCGGGTGCGCCGGTCGCGGGGTCCACCAGATCGTCCAGCACGCTGGCGGACGCCGCCTGGTGCTGGAACATCGCCGTGTGATAGTTCACCGTCACGCGCTGCAGATTGGCCACCGAGCCTGACGGCAGCGCCTGGGTCGCCATCACGTGGAGTTGCTGGAGTTGGTTCCTGGTGAGCAGGGTGCCGGGGGCGAGTGAGAAGTCCACCCGCACCACCCCGTTGGGCCGGTACTTGGTTGCCAGGGCGAAATCCATGCCGGCCAACGGTATCCCTCCCGCCTGGATCGTGAGCGTGTTGACCCACTGGCTGGCAATCTGCGGGGCCATCTCCTGCTGGAAGACCCGCTCGCGCTCCGCCTCCACACGGGCGCGCAGCCGCGCGAACGCGGTGAGAGGCGACATCCCCAGGAACCGCGTCAGCGGCAGCCAGTTCTGCTCGACGAAGGCGTCCGCGGCGTCGTTGCGGGGCCGCTCGATGCTCAGCTGGAGGAATAGCGAACCGGAGACGTACGTGATCGGGTGGGTCGCCCGCGGGCCAGCCGGAATGGACGACGAGGCGAAGTCGTCCATTATGTCTTCTAAATACCTCATGACCCATAGCATGTCGCGATCGATGAGACGGGCCCGGATCTCGTCGCGCCACCTCAGGGCCCGCTCCACGGTGAAAGGACGGATGGCGAACGGGACGAAGACACACTCCCGGACGCCGACCAGCTCCGTATCAATGCGCAGGTGGCGCAGGATCTCGTGGTAAACAATGGTCAGCGCGTGGCAGTAGTTCGGGTTGCGGATGATCTCCGAGACGCCGATGGCCGTCTCCTCCTGGGTGGTTTCCTGCACGACCGTACTCTCGAGCTGCCGCAGCGAGTCGCCGAACTGGCGCACCGCGTCGCGCAACGACTGTTCTTCCTGCGCGGTTGCCGTGCGGCCGCCTTTCTGCCAGCTATCGGCGGACGCACGGCCGTGGGCCGCGCCTCCGCCGATCACCACGGGGCCCAGGGCGAAGCCGATGCCTCCGGCGGCACCGGTCTGCGACGAGTTGGAACCGCCCTTGCTCCATTCGTTGAGCTGGGAGGAAACGACGTCGGTGTAGTCGCGGTCCCGGGCCGTGGTCTGCTCCAGCTCATCGCGCTGGGTGGTGCGCTCCGTGCGCGAGGTGGCCTCGCGGCGCGACCAGTCCACCATCGTGATGCGCTTGACCTGCCTAGGGGCGAGTGTCAGGGAGTGCGCCACGTTGCCCAGCGAGTAGCCGTTCGAACGCCACCGCACCCGGAACTCGAGGATATGCCCGCGGGCGACCGAGGTGGCCTGGTAGATGCTGGCGTCACCTTCCCATTCTGCCGGGTGTGCAGCATCCATGGTCTGACGCCCCCGGCTCCGCTGGCGGACCCAGCGAAGCCGCTCGCCGAGCCGTGTGCGGAGCGCCGCAAGGTTCGCTGGAGCCGCCGCCGCGGGCTGGCCTACCAGAACGCGTGCCGCGTTGTCGAGACGGGCGAAGAAACCCGGGCGTGCCGCTAAGGCGCGCACCGAGGGCAGTTCGGCAACGCGGGGCGGATCGATGAACATCGGCGGCTGCACGGTCACCGACGGCTCGCCACCGATCTCGGGCTGCTCGACGCGGAGGATCGAATGGATGGTGCGCTCGGACAAAATGCGGTACCGGTTCTGGAACGGCTGGCAGCTCGTTCCTGGATCGTCGCCGAAAAGATCGGCGTTCCGGAGCAATTCGGCCTCCGAGACGTCCTGGGGAAGTATCTTCTTGCCATCCGCCCCGGCACCTCCGCCTTGGGCCGGGGCTAGGGTAATGACCACCTCGGCCCTTTCGTCCGCGATGATGTCTTCCTGGAGACCGATCCAGGGCTCGGCGCCGGTTAGGACCCAGACCCATCCAGTTTCGGTGCCCTTCGCGGGAAGCTGGAAGTCGAACCCTCCGTCCAAGCCCAGCTTGACCCAGTGGAGCTGCACAACGCCCAGAGCGCCGAGAAGGGCGACGTCCGCCGCATCGAGTTTCTTGGGCAACACGTCCTTGAGTGCCGTCTTGAGGGTCGCGAGCTCGGGCCCAGGGCACAGACCGACAAGGAGGCGGCGCCGCGCGAAATCCATGTCGCTGTTGTCGAGCACCACGAATTGACCGGAGCGCACGGCGTACGCAGCCGGCGCTGGCGCCTTCGCGACGCTGTCGCGCATCGTTTTGACCTCGGCAGTGATGAACGCTACCTCGCCCGCAAACCCGCCGTCCTGCGCGGCGACCGCAACGTCGCGGGTTGGCAGCAGAATGTCACCACTGGCGCTGCGCACAGCCGCTCGGACCGTCCTTGGACCATCATAATCGTCCACGGTCAGGGAGCCCATCGCCGTGTTGGAAAGCTGGATCTCCCGCTGCGTCGCATAGACCGTGGACGTCTCGCCGTCACTCACGGTACGCGTGTAATCCACAATGGCGACGACGCTCAGCGGCAACGGCGCCGCGACGTCGGCTGGGTCGGCAGCGCGGAATGTCACTGTGAGCATTGGCATATGTCCTCCAGTCGGGTTGTTGTGTGCAGCCTAACACAGGGATAACCTGCGGGCGGATTCACCGCTAGCCACGAACCGCCGATCAAGCCCGGTTGCTCAATTCATCGCCTCGGAATGGCTTCTGATGTCGAGCTTTGCCGACTCAATCAACTCAAACCGAAGGGTGTCAAGGCGCGCCTGAGCCACTGCTACCTTTGTGGAATCCGCACTGTCAGCACTCGCACCAAACATGCTTATCGTATGGACGTTCTCCTTGTACTCACTTCTCCACCTTGACGTAACGCTCTCATCCTTGAGACCAAGGCCCTCAAGAACAAGAGTCGGGACTACGAACTGGGAGGACTCCTCGTAGACTCTGCGTTTGGAGTCGAGCGCGCGGAGTATGTGTGCTTGCGAGTCATTCTCACGTTCTTGTTGGGCCGCATTGCGCGCCAGACGGAACTCCCACACCATATCGCTCGCTGTGAACTGCCCTCTGTCCGCTGCCTGGATCAGGCGGTCATAGGTGTCCACGATCTTTGCGAGTCGCCATTGGTCAAGTGCGATCTGTCCTGCATACCATGCGCCGAGTAGAGCACCAACAGCGGCTGAGAGAAAGGGCAGTAGCACTTGTCTCCAGCTTCGGCCACTGCTGCTGGCCTGTTCGCCGGCGTCTCCGTCGGCGTCCGCCTGCTGAGGCGGTGAGGACCGGTCGGATGGACTACCCCCATAGCCAGAGCGTTTTAACCGGTCGACCTCAATGGCGGTACCAAGCTCTGGCCTGCTGAGAACTAGCTTGAGAAGTAGCCGGGTGTAGCTGTCAGCATTCTGCGCGAGCGATAGACCCTTCTCACTTGTCCAGTTAGGCCCATCATTGGAGGAGTGGACCAGTTGGCATCTGGCATCGTAGATGTCCTTCAGGTCACTGGCGTATCCATTGGCGGCATCTTGCCTTGGGGCAGCCATCTGGAGAAGGAATGCCCCGCGGTCCACAAACTTGTACCTGATATTCGACTGTTCCTTGGTGTCATTGACGAGCAGGTTTTCCAGGGCGATAGCATTACGGAGAAATCGGTCGTCTGCATACGGCTCGTGATAGCCGCGGAAGAACAGGTTGAATGCCCTATTCTCTTTTACCTCGTTGTCCCAATTCACCTCAATGAAGCCAGCGAAACCCCCCGCCTCGTCCGCCGTGATCTGATACCACGAAGTGATCCCTGGGTGATCCCATCCCTTGAAGAAGTAGACTGAGGTTCCGCGCAAGGCTTGAGCGGCACTCTCCTTCGGATCCTCCAACCAGTTGTCATCGTCATGAAGAGCGAAGTTGTAGTAGACGTTGCCTGGCTTGTAGACGCGCAGCAATAGCAGCGCTCGCTCTATCCATGCCCTGGCCTCGTCGTAGGTGTGATCTCCAGGCCGAGAGATCACCAGGCAGTGTGGGAAGTCGGCGGGATCGCGGATGAACAGCGCTTGCCTTGCCCCATCAATGACGTTGCGGACGTGAACTGGCGTCCTGATTACCCGGAACCACTCGCCCACGGCCAAGTCTGGACACTGTAGGTTTCCGAGTGGAGCGATGACTTGAGTGCTCATTCCCTATTTCTCACATAACTATTGAGTGAACCGCGAAATCGCCACGTATACTGAACACCGGAACAGATGATGGGTTTTCCTCAAGGAGAAAGCCGCATTTGTGACGTTGCGCAGTATAGCACTTTCCAATCAATCCCGAACAAAAACGAACCACAGGCCCGGAGAACCCCGCCCAACCCCGCAATTATGCGAATCTTTCCTTCGCGTTTCCGCCAGTTTTTGTCTGGTGCTCACCCACCTTCCCCGGCGAAGGCTTGGGACACGCGGCCTGGCGCAGGCGGCCTTTTCAAGGCCCTTGTATAATCCAAATTTTAGGGGAAGTCAAGAAGAATGAAATACGTTGCATCCAGGCCTCGAACGACTCCCTCATAACAAGGTGCCCTCGGGCTGAGCCGGTGCCGGCCTCTCCGGCATCAGCATCCCGCATTGAGGGCAACCCGCGGCCTCGTAGCTACGCTTATCCTGGCAGCAGAAACATCGCTTGCCCACCAGTAGGACCAGGACCACACCCCTACTCTTCCTCTTCCTCTCTGATCTTCTCCTCCCTCCCCCGCTCCTCCCAGTACACCCCGGTCACCCCAACCATGCACAGCAGATTCGTCAGCCCGCTGCCCAGCACCTCGGCCCAGTGACCGGCCTGCATCAGCAGCACCCCGATTCCCAGGACCCAGCCCAGCCGGCCCATGGCGCTTGCCGGAAGCTGGCGGCTGTGGGTCCAGGCTTGGCGCAGGCTGAGGCCTTCCAGCACCAGGAGCTGGGGGTAGAAGTTGATCAGCGTTACGTAGTAGATGACCCGGAGTTCAGCAGCCAGGTACCGGGCCAGTTCCTCGGGTCCGTGCCAGGACTCAGGCTTGTACCAGTAGGCC
>JACQUI010000300.1 GCA_016210395.1 Chloroflexota bacterium
CTCGGCGGAATGGGGCGGCATTCCCATTGAGGGTGGGGTTGAAGCGGCCTATCGCCGTGAGCTAGAGGCGATCGAGGAGCCCGAGCGGCGCGCAGCCCGCAGGGCCGAACTCGAACGCGAGCTGGTTAGCCTGCGGAGCCCGTTCCGCACCGCCGAGGCCTTCCAAATTGAGGAGATCATTGATCCCCGCGACACCCGTCCATTGCTCATCGAGCACCTGGAGGCGTCGCTGCCAGCGGCGCGCCGCCACCTGGGTCCCAAACCAAGGTTCGGAGTCTTGCCCTAGGCTTCGCCGAGCCGAGTTAAGGATAGGAGGAAACCATGGCAAGGGCACAGCGGTTAGCTTACCTCGCGGCTGCGGCAGCCATGCTGGCCCTATTGAGCATATCATGCGGAGGGGCCGTGGCGCCGACCACGACGGCGACCCGGCCACCCGCTGGACCTACCCCCACCGTTGTGGCCGCCGTGTCGCCGACTCCCGCGGTCGGCCAAGCGCCCGCCCCTACAGCCACGCCGGTGGCGCGGTCCACGCCGACCGCCGCACCGGCTCCAGCCAAGGCCGCAGGCCGGGTTATCTTTGCCTCCGATGCTCTGGGCGACGTTAACCTGGGTCCCACCAAGGCCAGGAACGGCTTTGTCTGGTCCTACTTCACCCTCGTCTACGACTCTTTGGTGGGATTCCGCGCCCCGGACGGTGCGCTGGTTCCCGCCCTCGCCACCAAGTGGGAGGCGGACCCCAACGCGTTGGGCTGGACATTTACCATTCGGACTGACGTTCGATTCCAGAACGGGGCGGCGATGACGGCTGAGGACGTCGCCTACAGCGTGATGCTTCCTTCGGCGGCAGAAGGGGTCCTAGGGAATGTACTGAAGGGCGCAAAGGTCATCGACCCCAAGACCGTTCAGATAGTCTACTCCCGGCCTCTGGCTACCTTGCCCCACCTGCCCGTAAGCTTCAACAGGATTATGCCAAAGGCCTACCTGGAACAGGTCGGAGAGGACCGCGCGGCTCGGAACCCCATTGGGGCCGGCCCCCTGAGGGTCACAGGGATGGCGATCGGCGAATCTGTGGACTTACAGGCCTGGGAGGGCTACTACGACAGCGCCAGGACACCATCCTACCTGGACCTGAAGATGCGCGAGATCATAGAGCCCTCCACACGCCTGGCAGCGCTCCAGGTAAGGGAAGTGGACATCGCAGCGTTCACCCCGGTCCAGATTCCGGCGGTAAAAAAGGACTCAAGCCTCAGGTTGGTCAGCGTCCGTGGCGCCACCAACTCCTACTTCAAGTTCTCCGGCTACGGGATCCCCGGCTTCCCCACCAATGACTTCCGAGTTGCCCGGGCCATGAGCATGGCAATAGACCGTCAGGCTCTGGCCGAGAAGATCTACAACGGGGCAGCCATCCCGGCGGCAGTGGGATACCTCAACCCGGGCTCCTTCGGCTACAACCCGGACATCCCCCTCTGGCCGTACGACCTCAAACAGGCGAAACAACTGTTGGCAGACGCCGGCTACTCCAACGGCTTCGAGATCGAAGTCATGTTCAGGCCGCCCGACAAAACATGGGTAGAGGCTGTGGCGGCCATGTGGCAAGACGTCGGCATCAGGGCGAGGCTCTCCATGATGGAGCCAGGTGCCTATACGGCCCGCTGGACCACCGCGAAGGGTAACGGCGCTCTCGCTGCGATCGACGCCACCTCCAGCTTTGACCGGACCGGCGCGATCCAGTCCCATGTGGCGTCCCAAGCCAGGGGCGGCAGCGCCTGGAGCTACAACAATGATCCCAAGCTCGACGACCTCATCACGCCGGCCGTCGAGATCGCCGACGTCGAGCGCCGCCTGGCAGCCATCAAGAAGCTAACCGAGTATATGCGTGAATATCCGCCCGTAATCTCCGTCCTTTTCGCAGACAAGTCCTATGGGCTGGGGCCGCGCATCGAGTCCTGGCCGGCCATCCATGGCAACCGTGAGCCCTTGGGCCTGGAGCTTGTCAAACTCAAGAGGTGATATAGAACGATCCAGTTAAGCCTGGCGGGAGGCGACAGGTGGAGTACCAAGAGCTGTTGGTGCAGAAGCGAGATCGCGTTGCCATCATCACCTTTAACCGGCCACGCGAGCGCAACCCCCTGACCCCTACGATGGGCGCCGAGTTGCGAGCGGCCCTAGAGAGCGCTGCCTCCGACCCAGAGGTGGCGGTGTGCATCCTTACCGGCGCAGGGGATCGTTCCTTCTGCTCCGGCGCCTATATCAAGGACCCCAAGGTCCATAGCGCCGAAAGCGCTGCCGACTACCTAGCGCACCGGAGAGACGGAGGGGCGGTTTCTCTGTTGGACAATTTCCCCAAGCCTGTAATTGCCGCCGTCAACGGATATTGTTTGGGCGCGGGGCTGAACGTAGCTATACGCTGCGACACCATCCTTGCAGCAGAGAACGCCGTGTTCGGCTTCCCGGCCTCAAGCTTTGGCATCATCACTGAGTACGGCGCTTCAGTTAGGCTGGCGCAGTGGGTAGGCAGAGGCAAGGCCTTCGAACTCGCGGTGTTTGCCCGTCGTATAGATGCCCACGAGGCCCAGGGGATCGGCCTAGCCAACAAGGTCGTACCCCGCGAAAGGCTGATGGATGAGGCGATGGAGTGGGCTTACGGCATAACCAGACTGGGCCCAATGGCAGTGCGCCTAGCAAAGGAGCAACTTAACGAAGGCCTCAACCGAGGTATGGAGCCAGTCCTTCAGTCGAACTTCTACAGGGCCATGGCCACTTCTATAAGCAGAGATCGCGAAGAGGGCCACCGTGCCTGGCGTGAGAAGCGAGCCCCCGTCTTCACCGGTCAGTAGCGTCGGCGAGTCAGGCTATGCCGTCCGGGTGTCTTGAGGGCATTACCGTCCTGGATATGGGCCAGATGGTCGCGGGGCCCTACTGCGCCCGCTTGCTCGCCACCCTGGGCGCTACCGTTATCAAGATCGAGCGCCCCGGCGTTGGCGACGTAGCGCGTAGCCAGGGGCCGTTCCCTCACGATCAGCCCGACCCTGAATCCAGCGGCCTCTTCCTGTACCTGAACACTGGCAAAAAGTGCGTCACCCTGAACCTGGGGTCCCGGACCGGACGCCTGCTGTTTCGGGAGCTGGTCGCCCGCAGCGACATCCTGGTGGAGAACTTTCGCCCTGGCGTCATGGAGCGCCTGGGCCAAGGCTACCGCAAGCTGCATCGCTTGAACCCCCGGCTGGTGATGACCTCTATATCCAATTTCGGCCAAAGCGGGCCCTACCGAGACTACAGGGCGACCGACATGGGGCTCCTGGCCATGGGCGGCTATATGTACGTGAGTGGTGATCCTGACCGCGAGCCGCTCCGGAAGGGGGAGTACCTGGCCCAGTACCTAGGCGGGCTGAACGCCCATGTGGGTACTTTGGGCGCGTTCTGGCATGCCCTCGAGAGCGGTATAGGACAGCGAGTAGACGTCTCAATCATGGAGGCCGTCGCCACCCTGATTGAGACTAGCATTACTTACTACGCCTACAAGGGCATACCGCGCAAGCGCTTCAGCGTCCGCAGCGGTATTCACCCCTTTGGAGTGTATCCGTGCAGGGATGGGTTCGTCGGAATCCAGGTAGTGCCTGCGCGGATGTGGCCGGTGCTGGTGGAGATGGTCGGCCGCGAGGAGCTGAGGGACCCCAAGTTCGCCACTGGGATGGGCCGGTCGCAGCACGCTGACGAGGTTGATGCCTTGCTGCTCCCTTGGCTGCTACAGCACGGGCGCAACGAGATCTACCACATGGGGCAGCAACGAGGGATAGGGTTTGGGCTGGTATGCACACCGGCGGACATGCTCGATTCACCCCATCTGAAGGCCAGGGAGTTTTTCCTCGCCCTCGAGCACCCACAGGCAGGCACCTACCGCTACCCCGGAGTGCCCGCGAAGTTCAGCGAGACCGCCTGGCGGGCGCAGCGCGCGCCCTTGCTGGGTGAACACAATGAGGAGCTCCTATGTGGTCTACTGGGCCACCCCACGTCCCGACTGGCAGAGTGGCGTGAACAGGGTGTCATCTAGGGCCATGGCTGCCCCACGGGTCCCAGGGCATCGCCGGGCGGGCCCCCTGGCAAATGTGCGGGTGCTCGACCTGACCATGGTATGGGCGGGCCCTCACGGCACCCTCATGCTGGCTGCCCTGGGCGCGGAGGTGATCAAGCTCGAAGCGCCGCGCCGGATGGACACCTGGCGGGGGGCGACTCGCCCGCTGCCGGGCCAGGGGGTATATCCTGGGGATGTCCCCGGGGAAAGGGCCTACAACCGCTACGCTTACTTTAACGAGACCGACCGCAACAAGCTGGGCGTGAGCCTCGACCTTACTACAGCAAAGGGTCGCCTAATCTTTGAAAACCTGGTACGACTAAGCGACGTCGTGATAGAGAATTTTCGGGCCGGTGTGTTGGAACGCCTCGGCTACCCCTATGCTGCCCTCTGCCGGTTGAAGGGTGACATCATATATCTTTCTATGCCAGCCTTCGGAAACACAGGGCCGGAGCGAGATTATGTGGCCATCGGTGTCGCCCAGGACCAGTTGGCGGGAATAGCTTACGGGAACGGCTACGAGGGTGACAGCCCTTGGCGCACCAGCCTCAACTACGCTGATCCTGTGGCCGGGCTGACTGCGGCGGGCGCGATCCTGGCCGCGCTCATCCACCGGCGTCGAACGGGGCGTGGCCAGTTCATAGACCTCTCCCAGCGGGAGGCCCTCGCTTGCCTAGTCGGCGAGACGATCCTTGACTACGTGATGAACGGCCGGGTCCCGCGACGGATGGGAAATCACCACCAGCGCGTCGCCCCTCACAACACATATCCCTCCACGGGCGAGGATTCCTGGATAACCATCGCCGTCACCTCCGACAAGGAGTTTGCGGCTCTCTGCTCGGCCATGGGTAGGCCGGAGCTGGCCCGGGACCCCCGCTTCGGCGACATGGCGGCCAGGAAGCGCAATGAGGCCGTGCTCGACGAGCTGATCAGGGACTGGACTCGCCGGCACGACGCCACTGCTCTCATGCGGCAGTTACAGCGCCTGGATGTGCCTGCGGCGCCGGTCCTCCATGGCGGACAATTGCTGTCAGACCCGCACCTGTCAGAGCGTAGCTTCTTCGAGACGGTAACGCACCCGGAGGCCGGCACTCACCCTTACCCCGGGTCGCCCTTCAAGCTGAGCCGGAGCCCGGCTCGGTTGAACCGCCCGGCGCCCCGCTTCGGTGAGCACACTCGTTACGTGCTGGGCGAAGTCCTAGGCCTGGGCCAAGATAATGTGGAGGCACTCATAGCCGAGGGCGTGTGCGGCCCCGAGCCGGTTGACCAGCAAGGCATGTAACCACGCCGGCGTCCGCTGGGTGCTTTTTCAGTTAGCTCGTGGAGCTTGCTCGCCCGAAAAACCGGCCTTCGTTGGGCAAAAGCGGCGCTGTAGCCCGTTGTCCGAATACAGCAGCTATCGGCACCGGCATCCGATTACATCTGGTGCCCAGGGTGGGGGTCGAACCCACAATCCGCCGTAGGCGGAAGCGGATTTTAAGTCCGCCGCGTCTGCCAGTTCCGCCACCTGGGCAGTGGCGCCCCGGAAAAAACAAGGGCCCAGGCGCCGTGTCCCCTGGGCCGCGGGCTCTCTGGAGGCGACGAGCGGATTCGAACCGCTGAATAGGGGTTTTGCAGACCCCCGCCTTAACCACTTGGCTACGTCGCCAGTAAGAATGGAGCGGAAGACGGGATTTGAACCCGCGACCCTCTCCTTGGCAAGGAGATGCTCTACC
>JACQUI010000304.1 GCA_016210395.1 Chloroflexota bacterium
CCCCTCCGCCCCCAGTCCAGCCTTCGCCTGGATGAAAGCCTTATCAGTTGATGCTCTGAGCCAACTCAAAGAACAATCCCTCACAGTGTTTCAGCAGTGTGTACCCTGTTTGCCTGAAGGTTAGGCGCCGGCCCTGCTCAGGGAAGGCATAGACCTGAACTTGCCTACGATGCCGGGCAGCGTCTCCAGCACGTACTCCACCTCTTGCAACGTATTGTCCCGCCCCAGCGTCAGGCGCAGGCTGGACTGGGCAAGCTCCGCCGTGCGCCCAATGGCCACCAGCACGTGCGAAGGTTCCAGCGACGCCGAGGTGCAGGCGCTGCCGCTGGATGCCGCCACGCCGGCGAAGTCCAGGCCGAGAAGCACCGGCTCGCCTTCCACGTCTTCAAAGCAGAAGTTGACGTTGTTGGGCAGCCGCTGGGTAGGATGGCCGTTGAGATACGCGCGCTCCACCCGCTCCTGGACCCCCTGAATAAGGCAGTCGCGCATCTCCTGGGCGTGCCGGAACAGCCACTGGCGCTCTTCCGCCGCAAGCTCCAGGGCAACGGCAGTGCCCACGATGCCCGGCACATTCTCCGTGCCCGCCCGCCGCTGGCGCTCCTGCCCTCCGCCGACTTGCTGGGGCGTGAAGGGCGCGCCCCGGCGCACGTACAGCACGCCGCTCCCCTTGGGGCCGTGGAACTTGTGCGAAGAGAGGCTCAGCATGTCCACGTCCAGATTCCGCACGTTCAGGTCAAGATATCCCGCGCCCTGCACGGCATCCGTGTGCACCACGATGGTGCGGTCCATCAGCCGTGCCTTCTCCTTGACCAGCCTGGCAACTTCTGCCACCGGCTCAATCGTGCCGATCTCATTGTTGGCCAGCATCACGCTCACCAGCACCGTGCGGTCGGTGATCGCCTGCTCCATATCCTCCAGCCGCACAAGGCCATACTGGTCAACGGGAAGGTACGTCACCTGAAACCCCAACGTCTCCAGGTAGTGGCAGGCGTGGAGCACGGCGTGGTGCTCGATGGACGTGGTTATGATGTGGTTGCCTGTGGGCCACAAGGCCATAGCAGCGCCGCGAATGGCCGTGTTGTCGGACTCGGTGCCGCCGCTGGTGAAGAGCACCTCGCTGGCGCGACAGCCGAGCACCTTGGCCACCTTCTCCCGCGACCGGTCCACCGCCTTTCGCGACTCTTGGGCCAGGGTGTAGATGCTGGAAGGGTTGCCGTAGCTTTCCGAGAAATACGGCAGCATTGCCTCCAGCACTTCAGGGCGGACAGGCGTCGTCGCGGCGTTGTCCATGTAGATGAACTTGCCTGGGGTAGCCATCTCGCGCTCCTCGCCGCCAATGAAAGGACCGGCGCTGCTGTAGAGTAGTCTGATTGTACCATTACCGTGTCAAGAGGGACATGCGGGCAAACCGCCGGGCCGGTGTCTGGCCGATGGGTGTTCGTAGGGGTGCGGTCGTCGCGCCCGTCCTCCGTTCCCCATTCGCCTATGCATTGTGTCTGCCAGCCAGGAGACGCGGGCAGGATGACCCTGCCCCTACGGATGCACGCCTTGTATCTTCAGCCACGGGTGCTGCCCGCCGGCATCACTGATTCTGAGCAAGCGCAGCCCCATTCTATCGGGACGGAGCGCGACAAAGAGTCTAAAGCGCATCGCCAGGAGTGGACAAGCCGTCCTAGAGAAAAGTGGGCGGGATAGCCAGCCGCGCGCCCAAGATTACTTCAGTCGCCCCGACACATCGGGACTTTCAGAGAGCCGTTGCCTACTGGCTATGCTCCGCTGCTCCCAGGCTGCGGACGCGGGCATTGCGCGCGGCCCCCAGCAGCGCAAACGCCATCACCAGCGCGCCGCCCACCCCCACGGCAATGGGCGCGCCCATGTAGTTGGCCACCACGCCGGCCTGAAACCCGCCAAGGGGCATGAGGTTGTAGGCCATTCCCCAGAAGCCCATGACCCGGCCACGGAACCGGTCCGGCACCAGCATCTGCAACGTCCCCTGCACTGCGATCATGTACACCGAACTGGCCAGGCCGGCCAGGAAGGCCAGTCCCAGGGACAGCAGGAACCAATGCGAAACGCCAAACGCCACGATAGCCGCGCCAAACGCCAGTCCCCCACCGATGATCAGCCACCCTTTCGGCAGTTTCTTGCCCACCGATGCCACCGCGAACGTCCCAACAAAGGCTCCGGCCCCTCCCACCCCAAGCAGCAGGCCGAGGCCTTTTTCGTCCACCAGCAAGATGTCCTTCTGGAACACCGGCATGAGCGTAATGTAGGACATGCCAAAGAAGCTGTTGAAGAACGTCATCCCCAGCAAGAACGCAAAGACAGGATTGTCCCGAACATAGGAAAGGCCCTCGCCCATCTCCTTGATCATGCGGCCGGAGCCGGAGCGCTCTACGCGCGGCACGTGGACCACAGCCAGCAACGCGACGAAGACCATAAAGCCGGCGGACGCGATAAGGAACGTTGACGCCGGGCCGGCATAGGAGATGATCACCCCGCCAAGCGCGGGCCCCACGATCCTCGTCCCCTGCCAGATCATGGAGTTCAGTGCCACTGCATTCATCATGGAGCCGCGGTCAACAAGGTACGGAAAAATCGCCTGGCGGGAAGGCATGTCAAAAGCGCCCACACCTCCCATGAGCAACGCGCTTACCATCAGATGCCACGGCTGAAGACTCCCCGCCAGGGTCAGCACTCCCAGGGCCACAACAATTAGCCCGGCCGTAAGCTGCGTTGCCATAATGAGCTTGCGCTGGTCCACCTTGTCCGCCACAACGCCGCCGAACAGGTTCAGCAGTATGGAGGGCGCAGCCGATGCCAGTCCGATAAGCCCTAGCTGCAGCTTCGAGCCTGTCAGGTCATACATAAGCCAGCCCTGGGTCAGCATGAGCATCTGAAATCCCATCACCGATGCCAGGGAACCCAGCCAGAACAGGCGATAGTCCCTGTGGCCCAGTGCCTCGAACATCTGGAAGCGCTTCTTTTTTGTTACTGTCGTCGTTGTCGCGGGGGCGGACATTCTCTCGTTTCCTCATCCAAAATGGTCGTGTAGCGGTGAAAGCAGTATTCTACTACGCGCGCGGGCGCTGGGACAGTTCTTCTTGTCTAGCAACAGGGTCTTTCGGTACTCCTCGGCCAAGAGCGCACAGCCGTTCGTCGTGAGCTTGTCAGACCACGAAAGCGCCCTTCGATAAGCTCAGGGCGAACGGGAACTATGCCCCTGCATCCGAACACCGAAAGAACCTTTGTCTGGCAGAATGCTGTGCTGACATGGGCAAAGGAGAAAAAGCAGCCCCTCCTGATGGCGCGTCCCTCTGCACACCCTCAAGTGTGGGCGTGTTTCCGTAGGAATGACACTTAGGGCCGCCTCCCCCACTGGCGCTTATGCTACCATAGCCGCTACACTAGGGGATATCTTCATATCTTCCTAGCGTACGCTTCCAAGGAGTCTACTATGGTAACTGCTTCCCTCCTTACCGAAGCTGAGAACCGGATGAAAAAGGCCCTTGAGGCCATGAAACGGGAAATGAACAACATCCGTACCGGACGGGCCACGCCTGCGCTCATCGAAGGCGTCGGTATTGACTACTATGGCGTCACGACCCCCCTGAACCAGTTGGGCACCATCACTGCTCCGGAAGCCCGCCTCCTGGTCGTCCAACCCTGGGACCGCAGCGCCTTGCCCGCCATCGAAAAAGGCATCCTCCGGGCGAATCTCGGCCTGAACCCCTCCAGCGACGGAGTCGTCGTGCGCATCCCCATCCCTCAGCCAACCGAAGAGCGCCGCCGCGAGTACGTGAAAATGGCCAAGCGCCAGGCAGAGGAGTTCAAGGTAGAGGTCCGCAACATCCGCCGCGACCTCATCGAGAAGCTGCGCGCCATGGAGAAGAACAAGGAGATTTCCCAGGACGACAACCGCCGTTCCCAGGAGCATCTCCAGCGCATCACGGACAGCTACGTCAGTCAGATTGACGCCGTCGCCACGGCCAAAGAGGCCGAGGTCATGGAGGTGTAGGTGGCATCTCAGCCAACGGACCGGTTGGAGCCGGCGGCAGTCCCCCTGACGCCCGCGAACAATGGCGATGGGCGCAAGGTCCCCACGCACGTCGCAATCATCATGGACGGCAATGGGCGCTGGGCCCAGCGGCGCGGCCTCCCCCGCTGGGAAGGGCACCGCGCGGGCACCGACAACGTCAACTCCATCCTGGAAGCGATGGAACAATTGGGCGTCAAATACGTCACCCTCTTTGCCTTCTCCACGGAGAACTGGAACCGCCCCAGGGAAGAGGTGCTGGGCCTCATGGCCCTCCTTCAAGACGTGGTGGAGCGCGAGACCGGAAGGCTGCACCAGAGAAACGTCCGCGTCCGCTACCTGGGCCGCACCGACAGGCTCACGCCGCAGCTCCGGGAATGCATCCAGCGTTCCCTGGACATGACGAAACACAACACCGGCCTCAACCTCAGCCTGGCCTTCGACTACGGCGGGCGGGACGAGATTGTCCACGCGGTCCGGCGCATCGTCCAGGACGGCATACCGCCCGAGCAGATCACCGAAGACCTCTTCCAGCAGTATTTGTACACATCCGACTTGCCCGACCCCGACCTGATTATCCGCACCGGCGGCGAGTTGCGGCTCAGCAACTTCCTGCCCTGGCAGTCGGTGTACAGCGAGTACTATTGCAGCCCCGTGTTCTGGCCGGACTTCGACCGGGACGAGTTGGAGCGCGTCCTGGAAGCCTACAGCCAGCGCAAGCGCCGCTTCGGCGGGCTGGACGCGGCGGAGTAGGCGCAAGCCCTGCCGCACGCACCTGCCGTCACTGGGCCAAGCAAATTGCCTGCATTCGTAGGGACGCGGTTGCCGCGCCCGTTCGCCTGGGCAGGTTGACGCTTCGTTGCCAGGCGCAGGCTGGCGCCTGCAACACGGATTCAGGGCGAAGGATTGCCGCCACATGAAGTCATCGCCTTCGCGCAAAGACTCTTTACGCCTGCGCCTCATCAGCGCAGCCGTGGGCATCCCCGCCCTGCTGGCGCTAGTCATTACAGGGCCGGCTTCCACGCTTTTCCTTGCGGCGGTTGCAGTCCTGCTGGGCCTGATGGAGTTCTTCCGCCTGGCCGGACTAAAGTCATGGCTGCTGCGCCTAGGCGGATTCGTCCTGGCCCTGGCCTTCGTCGCAGCGGGCTGGCGAGGATACGCCGGCCTTCTCGGGGCCACAGCCGCGCTTTCGCCCTTTGCGCTGCTCCTGGCGCACCGCTGGACGCCGCCCTCTGCCAGGCCGGCGCTGCTGGCGCTGGCCGGCCCCCTGTATCTCGGCGCTACGCTGGCCCACGGCATCCTCCTGCGCCGCCTCGACCAGGGTTCGAAGCTCCTCCTGCTGGCGATCCTCTCTACGTTCGCCATAGACACCGCCGCCTATTTCGTTGGCCGCGCAATCGGCAGGCACAAGCTTGCTCCCAAGATCAGCCCCGGCAAGACGTGGGAGGGCGCAATCGGCGGATTCGCCGCCGGAATCGCAGCCGCTGTGGCGCTGGCCTTCGCATTCGACCTGCACGTCCCTCTCTGGAAGGCGGCGGGCATCGGCGCATCGCTGGGCATCGTTGGGCAGGCAGGCGACCTGCTGGAGTCGGCGCTGAAGCGGGCGCACCAGGCCAAAGACGCCGGCGGGCTTATCCCCGGCCACGGCGGCATCCTGGATAGATTGGACTCAATTGTCTACAATCTGGTGGTGGTGTACCATTTCTACGTTTGGGGAACATCGTGAAGGGAATCGCCATCCTCGGCTCTACGGGGTCTATCGGACAGCAGACCCTGGACGTGGTGCGCATGTTCCCCAATGAGTTCCGGGTCGTCGGCCTGGCCGGCTGGACCAACCTGTCCCTCCTGCAGCAGCAGCTCGACGAGTTCCACCCGAAGCTGGCAAGCTGCCAGGACATGGCCGAAAACCTTCATGCCTTGCGCCTGGGCAACTGTTCCCCCGCATCCCTTGAAGAGGTGGCATGCCACGGGGACGTTGACCTTGTGGTCATGGCTATCTCCGGATCGCCGTGCCTCTTGCCCACGATCCGCGCGATGCAGGCCGGCAAGACCGTGGCGCTGGCAAGCAAGGAAGCCATGGTCATGGCGGGGCCGATCATCGCCAAGATGGTCGCGGACGGCGCAAAGCTCCTGCCGGTGGACAGCGAGCCCAGCGCCATCTGGCAGTGCCTCCAGGGGGAGTCCAAGGCAATTTCGAGGATCATTCTCACGGCCTCCGGCGGCGCCTTCCGCGACCGTCCGGTTGACGACCTGCCCAACGTGACCCCCAAAGAAGCGCTGAAGCACCCCACCTGGAGCATGGGCAAAAAGATCACCATTGACTCTGCCACCCTGATGAACAAGGCGCTGGAGGTGATCGAGTCCCACTGGATGTTCGGCGCGCCTTGGGAGAAGATAGAGGTGGTGCTGCACCCGCAGAGCATCGTGCACTCCATGGTGGAGTTCTGCGACGGCTCGGTGAAGGCGCAGCTTGGCGTGCCGGACATGCGCCTGCCCATCCAATACGCGCTGTTCTACCCCCAGCGTGTGGCCAACGCTGCGCTGCAACGGCTCGACGTTGCCGGCCTGGGCGCGCTTGCCTTCAAGCCCCTGGATGTCACACGCTACCCGTGCTTTTCCGTGGCCATGGAGGCCGCAAGAGCAGGCGGCACGTACCTGGCGGCGCTGTGCGCAGCGGACGACGTGGCCGTTAACCTGTTCCTTGAAGGCCGCATCCAATTTACAGGGATCGCCGGCCTGGTGCAGCGAGTGCTGGACAGGCATGTCACCGGCGACGGCGAGTCGCTGAACGACATTCTGGAAGCGGAGGCGTGGGCGCGCCGCACCGCGCTGGAGGCGGCAGCCGCGCCTGTTCCGCATTCAATAAAGGAGCGAAGGTAGAAGGGCCAGGCTGTAGGGCGCAGGGCCTTGCGCCCCTACGACGCATCGCAGGATTGCAGATGGCGCAGCCCCTAGCCTGCCCTGAGCTTGCCGAAGGCCGGGGGCTGCTGGGAGTGTCCCCCAG
>JACQUI010000332.1 GCA_016210395.1 Chloroflexota bacterium
GCTCCAGAATGTAGGAGATGTCGGGGATGATCAGGTCCACCCCCAGCATGTCCTCTTCCGGGAACATGACGCCGGCGTCTATGACGATGATGTCCTGGCCGTGCTCCAGGGCCATCATGTTCTTTCCGACCTCACCGAGGCCGCCGAGGGGTATGACGCGAAGGGGTTGTGTGGTCATGTGCACCTGTGTTGTAAGAATGCTGAGCTATCTTATGAGTTTGGCGTTTTGGTAGGCGGATTCATTCCTTGTCATCATCCCGAGCACCTGCAAACAAGTCACCGGGTTAGCCGTATCATAGTCCGCCAGATCTCTTAGCTGCCGCAGGTCTCGCAGGGCGGCTGCCAGTGCGCTCCTATTTCGCCTGCGTAGCTCTTCAAGGACTCTGCCGTGGTCTGAGGCATCGTGGCGTAAATGGAAGCCTGCTAGCCTATCTCGTATGGTGAGGAAGAAAGCGTAGTAGGCACGGCTGGCAGCGGTACGGCAGTGGCCTTCCGGCGCATCTTGCTGGGCAAGCAAGGAAACAGCGAACTGCCAGAAGTCGTCAGGGTTGAACATCGTTCGCTGGCTCTACCCTGGTCCAAACGCACTTCCAGAAGAACTCCTGCTGACGTTTTGGCAGTGTCGTTTGCTCCCAGTTACCAAGATAGTCTGCCAGGTCTCCCGCAAACCCGCCCAGAGCTTGCAGAGATTTCGCCCACTCCACGTGGTAAGTAATCACCACCTCTTGCCCATCGGGGTCCTCATAGGAGTCCCAACGGGTCACCACTACCCTCAGGACGGGAACACACTTTCGCGCGGCGAAGTCCAGCCCCAGGGCAAGGGCCTCCTTGACCCAGGGGAGATGGCCGCCAGAAAGCTCCAACGCCTCTGGCGTGAAGGTGACCTCTGGGGACGTAACTACAGACTGCTCCATGCCGCTTTCCTCACCTAGAACATGCTCATCTGTTTTGGCTCCGGCTCTTTGGGCGTCTCCGCCTGGGCCGCCTCTCTGAGCTGCGATGCGAGCGTCTTGAAGTCCTGCTCGATGTCTTTCTTCAGGCTTGCCTGGTGGAGGGCGGCTGCCGGGTGGTACATGGGACAAACGACCTGCTGCCCCACGGTGCGTGGCTTGCCGTGCACCTTTCCGATGGTCTGCCCCGGCAGGAACTTGCCCAGGGAGTACCTGCCAAGCGTCACGATGACTTTGGGCTTGATCAGCTCGATTTGCCTGTCCAGGTACTTGCTGCACGCGGCGATCTCCCCGGGCAGGGGGTCGCGGTTGTTGGGCGGGCGGCACTTGACCATGTTGGTGATGAACACCTGGCTGCGGCTGAGGCCCGCCGTTGCCAGAAGCTGCTCCAGCAACTGGCCGGCTGCCCCCACGAAGGGCCTGCCCTGCTGGTCTTCATTGTAGCCCGGGCCCTCGCCGATGAACATGACCTGGGCCTGCTCGGGGCCTTCCCCGGGGACGGCGCGGGTGCGTCCCTTGGCTAGGCCGCAATCGGTGCAGGCGGCGACACGCCTGGCGATGTCCTGTAGGTCGGACATGAATACCTCGTATTTATGCTGTAGTGGAGCGCCGGCGCTTACCTTCTGGCCCATCGTAGCATCGCCTTCCAGGGCAGTCAACGAGAAGCCTACTTGGGTTCCGTTGCTTTGGAGGGGCAGAGGAATCCGACGGCCAAAGTCGGACATAAGATACGTTCAAACCTGGCACGTAAGTGCCAGGTTTGTCAGCCCACCACCCGTAAGCAAACGGAATCCTTACCTCACCCTCCCCCATCTGCGCGGCGGCCAGTAGCGCCACCAGGCGCGGCCCACGATGTCGCCGGCGTCCACCGGGCCAAGGCGGCGGCTGTCCAGCGAGTCGGCGCGGTTATCGCCCAGCAGGAAGCACTGCCCCTCGGCCACGAACCACTGGGTGGGCAGATGCGCCGCTTGAGTCGGCGTCGCGCCGGCCTGCGGCTCCGGCAGCGGGACGCCGTTCACCAGCACACGCCCATCCTGCAGGAGCAGGTGCTCCCCCGGCAGGCCAACGATCCGCTTGACCGAGTACACCAGCACGGCCTGGCCCGGCTCGCGGTGCTCGAACAGCACGACATCGCCCCGCTCAGGCGGGCTGCGCCGGTATGCCCTCGTATCCACCAGGATGGCATCGCCGTTATGGAGGGCGGGTGACATGCTGTTGCCTTGGACAAGGAAGCGCGTGGAGGAACACTGCCGCCACAGCCGTGGATGTTTGCTCACGTGTGCCTATCCTCGGTGCATGACATGAAGCGAATGCGGGTCTATGATATTGCATAGGCGCCAGAAGGCGCGCGCTCGCGCGGGGTTGCCGAGGCTACGTAGGTGGAGTAAGCTAAGTGAACCATTCACTAGTTCGTTTGGAGGAGAGTACGCTATGATACTTAGTCGTCTGGCCAAGTCCGCTCTCGCCCCAAGGGTCGCCCACGCCCACTGCGACATCCCCTGCGGCATTTACGATCCCTACGCCGCGCAAATCGCCGCCCTCACGTGCATCCGCATGAACCAGCTCATCCAGGGGCTGAAGAAGCCTGCGGCCAATGCGCCGGACCAGGAGCGGGAAGTCTACATGGCCTCCCTTGGCCGCTACATTGCAGCCAAGGAGGAGCATGCCGAGCTGTGCAAGCGCGAGATCCGCGTTATCTGGGGCGACTACTTCCGGCCTGAGCACATCCAGGCCAACCCCACGCTGCATGACAAGGTCTTCCAAGTCATGAAGCAGGGGTCCCGCGTGCGCCAGAACGTGGACGCGCAGGCCGCCCAGGACCTGCTGAAGGCTGTGCAGGACGTGGCTGAGATATTCTGGGCCACCAAGAATGTGAAGACAACCCGGAAGCCGTCCAATCAGGCCGTCGGCGGCGAGCTGGTGGTGCCGGCGTAGGCATCGGCGGCCCTTGGAGACGCCATGGTAGGCAACGAATTGTGGCGCCTGATCATTCTAATGGACGAGCTGCCCTGGTCTGTTGGGAGGGTCGGGTCCGCTTTCATGTTGCGTATCTCGTAATGGCAATGCTTCGTAGGGGCGGGTGTCAAACCCGCCCCTACTTTTTTGTGTGCGTCTGCTGGCGTCGTGCAAGCAGTGCAAGTAGGCCATTGAGGGGTACCCTATTCTGGCCTTTCCGTATGAAGAGGACCGCACGAAGAGGCCGCCGCCGGGCAACCCCAGGGCTGGCTGGGGCAGACGCAAAGGCGTTCCTCAGCGCTTCCCGCTTCCATGTGCCGCCTACGCTTTCCGCTTCCGCCATCTACAAGTCTACGAAACGGGCGCTTGACTTTCCGCCGACTTGGGATATGGTATAGGGGCCACTTAGGGTGGCTTACTGTGGCCTCGAAACAGGTTGGGCAAGGGGCACGCCTCAAATCTTTCAAGGGGTGTGAGCCGAAGGCCCGCCTGAGGCGCTGGGCGGGAGGTGACCGCCACACAGTAGGGGTTCCGGCTCTTTTGGCAAGGATCCCGGTCCGCCGGGAGCGCCGAAGGCCAGAAAGGAGAGGAGAAATGCCCGGAAAGTATCCAAAGGTCACCTATACCGAGGAGGGGATGCGTGAGGGGATGCAGATTGAGGACTCCAACATCGCCGTAGACGACAAGATCAAGCTGTTGGATGCCCTTGGAGAAACAGGCCTCAAACGTATCGTCGTCGGGTCTTTCGTGAGCCCGCGCTATACGCCCCAGATGGCCCGCATGGATGAGCTGATGTCCAAGTTCAAGCCCAAGCCCGGTGTCATCTACACCGCTCTGGCTTTGAACGAGCGCGGCGTCGAGCGCGCCCGCGAGTATGCGCCTCCCCTGACCATCGAGCGCGGCGAAGGCCGACCCGGCCTGGGCGTCCACATGTGCGACGTCTTCATCCGCCGCAATACCAACCGGTCCCAGATGGACGAGATGTCCGGCTGGGCCAAGACCATCGCTAACGCTATGGAGCGCGGCGTCAAGGAAGCGTCCATCGGCGCCAACGCGTCTATGGGCTCCAACTTCATCGGCGATATCAGCGTGGACATGTATTTGGCCATGCTGGACCACCAGCACGCCCTGTGGGACGACGCCGGCATCAAGGTGACCCAGTGCTCCATCGGCGACCCCAACGGCTGGTGTCACCCCAGCAAGGTGGAGGAGATCGTCTACCGCGTGAAGGAGAAGTGGCCGGAGGTCACGCACTGGAGCGGCCACTACCACAACAGCCGCGGCATGGCCCTGTCCTGCCACTATGCCCACATCCGCTCCCTTGGCCCCGAGGACGACCTGCGGTTGGACGGGACCATCGGCGGCTACGGCGGCTGCCCATACTGCGGCAATGGCCGCGCGACCGGCATGGCCCCGACCGAAGACTCCATCCACATGATGGAAGATATGGGCATAGACACCGGCATCAGCGTAGACAAGCTGGTTGACACCGTCTGGATGGCCGAGGAGATCCTGGGCCGCCAGCTCTGGGGGCACGTGTCCCGCGCCGGACCCCGCCCCAAGACCGCAGACAAGCTGTACGACATGAACGCGCCATTTGTGGAAACCCTGGAGCAGGCCAGGCACTTTAAGGTCGGCCCCAAGGCCTATGAAGGCGCTGTGTACCCCTGGCGCGAACCGATCAAGAGCCCGTACCGCGATCGTGTGGACAAGGGCCTGCCGGCCTACGAGCCCAACGGCAACTGGCCTTGGACTGAACCCTGGTTCCCCAAGCCCACTCACAAGAAGGGGTAACCCCGAAGTACAACTGGCCGCCAGCCTTGCTTTGGCCTGGCGGCCAGCATGTTGGTTGAAGCGCCCTAGAAGTGGCGCTGCCTGCATATACAAGGAAACGCTCTTAGGACC
>JACQUI010000020.1 GCA_016210395.1 Chloroflexota bacterium
GCAGAAAACGGCATCGCGAGCATCAGTGCGCCTCCGTCAATCCCCAGCAAGTTCCTTCTTAAACGCACCTTCGCCGGCTTTCCGGGGCAGAGCGGCGCAGCTTCTCCCACGGCGCAGGTGCCAGTCCGGGAACCGCTGACCGTGACTGCTACCTATAACACTACGGTCGATCTGAAAGTGCTGGGCCTCCTGGTAGCGATACCGATCGAGCTTGCGCTGATCTACTTCCTCTGGCGTCGGCTTTTTGGGAGGGGACGTCCGCCTGGCCTACGGCGTCCAGGGAGAGGGAGCGGAGAGGCGACGCCGTTATCGTGAGGGGAAGATTGGTTCGCGCCGTCAGACGCCTGGTCTACTTGATCTCGTAGACGAGCTGCACCGAGACCCTCACCTGGAGCTCGCCCGGGCTGATGGGGGTGCCTGCCTCGGCGGCGGCCAGGCCGACGCGGAACGAGACAGGCTGGGGCGACTCGACTCCCCCCGCCTCGGAGAGGAACAGCACCTTGCCTAGGGCGATGCCAGCGTCCGCCGCCATTTGTCTGGCCTTGGCGAGGGCCTGCCTGATGGCCTCGCTGCGGGCTTGGTCCCGCTGGGGCGCTGGGTTCTCCAGGGTGAAGCTGATGCCCTGGACTCGGGCCAGGTCGCCCGCGGCGGCCACAGCTTCGTCGATGATGGGGCCCACGTCCTTCAGGTTGCGCAGCTTGACGGTGACCACGTTCTGCACCCTGTAGCCGACCAGCACCTGCTTGCGCTGCCCGTCGTCGTAGCGGTATTCGGGTGCGATGCTGAACTGGCTGGTGCGGATGTCCCTATCGGCCACCCCCCGCGCCTTCAACGCCTGGAAAAGACGCTCCATCGCGCCGGCCGCCTCGCTGCGGGCCTTGGCCACCGACGTCTCCTGGGCCTCCACGCCCACCGTCAGGATGGCGACATCCGGCGTGACCTCGACTATCCCCTCTCCTGTCACCCAGAGCCCCTTCTGCTGGCCCCCGTCCTGAGATGCGAGGGCGGCGGACAGCAGCGCGACCTCGTCGCCGGCGAGGCCAGCGTTACCACCTGACGCCGCCGGAGCGCCCCCACTGCAAGCCGCAGACATTAGAGCCAGCAACGCTAGCGTGGCGCCCAGCGCTATTAACCTGGTCTTGGCCTGGAACATACACCTACCTCCTCCGGAGCTCTTTTGCGCCAGTGTTATTCAACAACGCTAGCAACGCGCCTTCGTTCCATCCCGTATTCGCCTCTTCGCCGCGCCATTCGCCACGTCACCGCGAGCAGGAGGGCTAAGGCCTGAAGCCTCTTGCCCTCCTGCCATCTGCTGTGTGATGGGCTAGCCCTGTATGTTGAGGGAGACAACCGCTTTCGTCTGCGAGTTGTACTCCACGGTGGTCGGCTTCCCGACCATAATTGCGAGTGTGGCAGCGGTGGAGGCTGAGCCGTTGACCAGGATCTTGCTCTGCGCCGTGAGGTTTAGCACCAGCTCGGCGCCGCCTTGGGCCGTAATCGTTACCGTGTTCGCCAGCACGTTGACCGCCTTCAGGGTGCCGCTGACCGTTGCCGACGCACTGGCCTGAGCCTGAGCGCTCACGCTGGTGGCTATCTTGGTCTGGGCGTTGTACTCAGCGGTCATCGTGGAACCGATCTTCGTCGCCAGCGTCGCCAGGGTCGCCGCGGCGCCATCCACGGCCAGCTTGGTATCCGAGGCCACATTGAGCACTACCTCGCTGCCGCCCTGCGCGGTGATGGTAATGGTCCCAGCAACGGCGTTCACGGACTTCAGCGTCCCGGACAGCGTCGCCGTGGTCGACGGCGTGGGTGCGGGCGGGGCCGGTGTGGCGGTTGGCGGTGTCCCCAGGCTCAAGCCCAAGCCAAGCGCGGTCGCCACGTTCACCTGTGCCGCTGTCTTCGTCTGGGCGTTGTACTCGGCGCTAACCTGGGAGCCGAGGCTGGTTGCCAGGGCTGCCACAGTGGTGGCAGAGCCATTGAGGAGGACCCGGGATTGCGCGCTTACGTTCAAGACGACGTCAGCACCGGCCTGGCTCGTGACGGTGATGGTGTTGTTAAGGACGTTGACGGCCTTCAGGGTGCCCGAGACCGAAGCGAAGGCGCTCCCCTGCGTCTGGGCGTTGATGCTGGTGGCCGTCCGCATCTGGGCGTTGTACTGCGCCGTCACCTGGGCGCCGACGCTAGTGGCCAGGGACACCAGCGTCGAGATCGTGCCGTCAGCAACGAGGCTGCTGGCTGCCGTCACGTTCAGAACGATCTCCTGACCGCTGGAGGTGGTGATGGTCACAGTGCCCTCAGCAGGGTTGACGGCCTTGATAACGCCGCTGACGGTAGCCGATTGCTCGGCCTTTGTCTGGCCGTTCAGGTAACTTGCCACCTTGCTCCGCTGGTCATAGGCCACGGATACCGGGGCGCCAACAAGGGCGTTCAGCGAGGCAAGCGTGGCGAGGGAGCCGTTGACCAGCACCCTGCTACTGGAAGCGACTTCGAGCGTGGTGTCGCTTCCGGCCTGGGTGATGGTTAC
>JACQUI010000013.1 GCA_016210395.1 Chloroflexota bacterium
GGCCACGGGTGTTCTACGCCAACGTTGCGGCGGAAGATGTCCCGGGCCTTGTGGACGCTCACCTTGCGCGCAAACAGCCTGCGTGGGAGCGCGCCCTGGCCGTTCAGGGGGACGGCCCTTCCGATGGCAAGACGCCCCCCTTGGAAGCCCTGGAAATGATGAAGGGGCAGGTGCGCATCGCGCTGCGCAACGCGGGCAACAACGACCCCGCAGACATTTTCGAATACATCGCCACCGGCGGCTACGCGGGACTGGACAAGGCGCTGTCCGGCATGACGCCTCAGCAGGTGCAGGAGCAGGTGACGGCGTCGGGATTGCGCGGCAGGGGCGGCGCGGCCTTCCCTACAGGCACCAAGTGGCGCTTTTTGAGTGGCTCGCCCGGCCCCATCAAGTACATCCTGTGCAACTGTGAAGAGGGCGACCCTGGGGCCTTCAACGACAAGGGCATACTGTAAAGCGACCCCCATACACTGGAGGAGGGCATGATCCTGGCGGGATACGCCACGGGCGCTTCCAACGGCGTCATCTTCATCCGCCACGGGCATGACGGACCCATCGAGCGGGCAAAGGCCGCCGTGCGGGACGCCTACAAGCTGGGCCTCCTGGGCAAGAACATCCTGGGTAGCAGCTTCAGCTTCAACGCGGAGGTCTCCCTTGTGGGGGAGTCCTACGTCGCGGGCGAGGAGACGGCACTGATGGAGGCGGTGGAAGGCAAGCGCTCCATGCCCCGCTTCCGGCCTCCCTTCCCGGCAGCCTACGGCGTCTGGGGCAAACCCAGCAACATCAACAACATCAAGACGCTCTCCTATGTGCCGGAGATCATCGCCAAGGGCGCTGCTGTCTTCTCCGGCGTGGGGACGGAACGCTCCAAGGGCACCGCTATCCTCTGCCTGACTGGGGCCATCCTCCGGCCCGGCATGCTGGAGGTGCCCATGGGCATGACGCTGCGCCAGGCGCTGGAAGGCCTGGCCGGCGGCGTGCCCGGTGGCAAGAAGATCAAGCTGTTGCAAACGGGCGGCCCCCTGGGCGGCGTGCTGGGGCCGGAGCAGTTGGACACGCCCCTGGACTTCGACGCCATGGCGCGGGCCGGGGCCATCCTGGGCTCCGGCGGCATCATCGTCGCCGACGATAGCGTGTGCGCTGTGGACCTGACCCGCGAGATCATGGCCTTCTGCCAGTTCGAATCATGCGGCAAGTGCTTCCCCTGCCGTACAGGCATGACCCACATGGTGGAGATCCTGGAACGCATATGCCGTTTTCAGGGGACTGCGGGCGACTTGCAGCTTATGGAGCGTGTGGGGATAACCATGGCGGCAGGCTCCCTGTGTGGCCACGGGCAGCTTGGGTACAACCCTGTGCGGTCGGCGTTGCGCTTCTTCGCCGACGAGTTCAAGGCGCACATTGAGAAGCGTTGCCCTGCCGGGGTCTGCACGGGCGAGTACGTTGTCCCCAGCCGCACGAGGAGATAGCTGAGAGCGACCCCCACCTCAGTCCTCCCCCGCAAGGAGGGGAGGAGGCTATCTTCTGAGGTATGACCGATTGGCATGAAGGACAAAACGCCGTGACCACTGACAACCGAGTGACCATCCTTGTGGACGGGAAAGAGGTGAAGGCCCGGCCGGGCTCCGTGGTGCTGGAGGCAGCCATCGAGGCCGGCATCTACGTGCCCTACCTCTGCTACCACCCGGGCATGAAGCCCTATGCCGCGTGCCGCATGTGCATGGTGCAAGAGGAGGTGGAGGTTGAGGTAGAGAAGGACGGCCAGAAGGTCAAGGAGAAGCAGCTCCGTCCGGCCTCGGCGTCGTGCACGATGCCGGTGAGACAGGGCCTCTCGGTCAAGTCGGCGACCGACGCCGTGAGGAACCTCCAGAAGGGTGTCATGGAGATGCTGATTTCAGAGCATCCCCACGGCTGCCTGACGTGCCACCGCATCGAGCTGTGCGGCCCGGAGGACGTCTGCCTACGCCACGTTGCGGAGAACGACCGGTGCGTCTTCTGCCCCAAGAACGAGCGCTGCGAGCTGAAGGACAGCGTGCGGGTCCTGGGCATGGAGATGATCTCGCCCCTTTCCTCCAAGACCCGCGGGCTGGAGCTGGAGGCGGCTGACCCGTTCTACGACCGCGACTACAACCTGTGCATCGTCTGCGGGCGGTGCGTGCGGGTCTGCGACGAAGTGCGGGCCGACAACGCCATCACCTTTGTGGAGAAGGCGGGGAAGGCACTGGTGGGCACCGTCCGCGGCACGTCGCTCCTGGAATCGGGGTGCGAGTTCTGCGGCGCCTGCCTGGACGTGTGCCCGGTGGGGGCGCTGGTGGAGCGGGAGCACAAGTGGGACAAGGCGGAGCGGGTCTCGCGCTCCGTCTGCCCGCATTGCTCCGTGGGGTGCCAGCTCAACGTGGAAGTGAACCGCCGGGAAAAGCTCATACGGGCCATCCCCGAGTTCCACGCGCCGGCCAACCGTGGCCAGGCATGCTTCAAGGGAAAGTTCGGGCTGGAGTTCGTCAACCACAAGGACAGGCTGAAGCGCCCCCTCATCCGGCGCGACGGCCGCCTCCAGGACGCCACGTGGGAAGAGGCCCTGGGCGCCATTGCCCAGCAACTGCCGAAGTACAGAGGCGCTCAGTTCGCCGCCATCGCCTCGGCTCGCACGAACAACGAAGGGGCCTACCTGCTCCAGAAGTTCGCCCGGGTAGTCATGGGGACCAACAACGTGGACGTGGACTCCAACAGCAGGCCGGCCCTGGCCCGCGCGTTGGAGGAACCCCTGGGATACGCCGGGTCCACCAACACCATTTGGGAGCTTGAGAACGCCAAGTGCATCCTGGCTGTTGACGCCAACATCACCGAAGAGCACAACGTCCTGGGCGTGCCCATCAAGCGGGCCACGCGCAAGGGCGCGAAGCTCATCGTCATTGACGCCCGCGAGGTAGAGCTGACGCGGTACGCCGCCATGTGGCTGCGCCCTCGCCCCGGCACAACGCTGACGCTGCTTGCCGGCATTCTGCATGCCATCCTCGACCTGGGCCTGGAGGACAAGGAGTTCCTGGCCGGCAAGGTGGAAGGACTGGACCAGCTCAGGGCGTCGCTGGAGGAGTTTTCACTCTCGAAAGTAGCGGAAGCCACAGGTGTGCCTGCCGAGAAGATCACCGAGGCGGCCCGCGTGTTCGCCGCCGCCGATACGGGGGCGATTGCCTACGCCCTGGATAACGTTGCGCTGGGAGAGCAGGCGGCGCACGTGCACGCCCTGGCTGACCTGGCCCTGGTCACAGGCAACCTGGGCAAGCCTTCCACCGGGCTGTATGCCCTTCGTCGCGGCGCCAACGAGCAAGGCGCTGCGGACGTGGGCGTTGCGCCGGACCTGCTGCCCGGCTACCAGCGGGTAGGCGACGCGTCCGCCCGGCAGGCGCTGGAGGGCAAGTGGGGCGCAAAGCTGCCGGCGGAGGCCGGCCTTGGCCTGGCCGATGCCCTTCGCGCCGCTGCTGAAGGCCGCGTGAAGGCGATGCTTCTCCAGGGCGACTCTGCAAACTACGATAACGGCGAGCTGCCCCAGGGCTATGACGCCCTGGAGCGCCTGGAGTTTCTGGTGGTGTGCGACAGCTTTCTGGGCGGAGCAGCCCAGCGGGCCCACGTGGTGCTGCCTGCAGCCACCTTTGCCGAAGAAGAGGGCACGTACACCAACCTGGAGCGGCGGGTCCAGCTCTCCAGCAAGGCGCTGTCGCCTCGCGGCGTGGATGCTGCGCCGGCGTGGCGTATCATCAGCCGCCTTGCGCAGGCCATGGGCGCCCCCGGCTTCGCCTTCGAGGACGCCGGCCAGGTCTTCGACGAAATCGCTACGGTATCGCCCATCTACGCCGGCATCTCTCATAAGCGGCTGGTGCAGGAGATGGTGTACACGCTCAGGCC
>JACQUI010000308.1 GCA_016210395.1 Chloroflexota bacterium
ACATCGGCCTTCTAAGGATCGGAAGCACCGCTCTTATGGCTACTTCAGCAAGAACGCCTTCTCAGACGCCGGTTCAAGGCAAACCGGCAGAGACCAGGACGCGCGTTTGCTACTTTCTGCACGGCACAGGCGTGGGGGGAGCTTCCCTGAGCCTCCTGTACCTCCTGCAACAAATGGACCGCCAGCAGTATGAGCCCATCGTGGTGTGCCTGTTCGACTCTCCCATGCGGGAGCGGTTCCAGGAGCTCGGCGTCCAGACCATCGTTGCCCAAGGCATGACCTATTTCTCCCACACCACGGGCGAGGCGCTGAGCCTGCGCAATCCCAGAGGCTGGCTGCAGGTCGCCATGTTCCTGCCCAGCGTCTGGAAGACGTACCGACTGGTCAAAGAGCTGAAGCCCTCGATTGTCCACGCCAACTCTTCCACTCTCGCTCCGCAGGTCATTGGGGCCAAGCTGGCTTCAGCAAAGGTCGTGTGGCACATTCGGGAGCATGTCCTTGACGGCGTTGTTGGCCTTCGAAAGGCGCTGCTGCGATGGATAGCCCGACGCTACGCCGATGCCCTCATCACCATCATGGAAGGCGAGGGGCAACGTTTGGGCGTGGCCCATAAGACGAGCCTCATCTATAACTTCGTGGACTTCACCTACTTCGACCGCCATCTGCGCGACAAAGCCATGGCAGCGACTCCCAACAGGCCAAAGACGGTCGCAATGCTGGGCGGCGTGGACAAGATCAAAGGGACACTGGAGCTGGCGCAAGCGTCTCTGCTGGTCAACGAGAAGCTTGGGAATGTGCGATTCGTCGTGGCAGGCTACGGCGGCGACGGAGCAAGCAATGGCGCCTTCAATCCGCGACGCTGGCTCAGCTTGCTACTGGGACATGGGCGCTATGCCCGTAGTATCAGGCTGCTCTGCAAACCGCTGGATCCGAGAGGGCCGGAGCTTGCCGGCGTCGTGCAGGATGTCCCATCCCTCCTGGCGCAGGCCGACCTGGTGGTGTTCCCTTCCACCGAACCGCACTTCGCACGCCCCCTGATCGAAGCCGGCGCGATGGCTTTGCCCGTGGTGGCATCCGACATTCCTGGGCCACGGGAGCTGGTGGTGCTGGGCAAGACCGGCCTGCTGGTGCCGCCGGGGGATGTCGAAGCGCTGGCCGCAGCCATCACGACCATCCTCAGCGACGACAGGCTGGCCAAGACCATGGGGGAGGCCGGCTATGAGCAGGCCCGGCAGCTGTTCGATGCCCGCGCCAATGCCCAAGCAACCTTCGCCGTTTACGAACAGGTAACGCACGGAGCGACCTCCTCTGCCGCCAACGGGGGAAAGCACTCCGAAGGTCTGCCGTCCACTCCCCCGCGAATTTCAGTCCATCCCGTCCTGGCGTCTCTCTTCCTGCTCTGGCTGGTGGCACTCTTCGGCATGTATGTGTGGAACATACTCCAGGTTGCTAACCGCTGGGACAGGATACAAGAAGTCCTTGGGCGGCTCCTGAGCTGATGCACCTCGTATGGAATGTTGCAGTCTGGGTTCTGATGGTCGCCGTAGCAGTGCTAGCAGGGCGCGCTCTGCTCAAGGCTCTACGCGTACCCGCCGTTCCCTTCCTGGACACGGTGGCGCTCAGCCTCGGGCTTGGACTTGGGCTGCTGGCCGTTGGCGTGTCGGTATTGGGATGGTTTGGCCTCTTCCAACGCTCCTGGGTCGTCGGCTGGTTCTCGGCAGTGGGGATCCTCGGCCTGGGAAACGCGTGGTACATGTGGGCCAAGGGCATTCGATGGGGCTTTTCCGACTTCGCCGTGACGCGTCATGCCTCTGTGTATCCCGCATGGATGTACCTGCTGCCGCTGGCTGCCTTCGCAGCGGTCTACTTTGCCTACTCCATGACGCCGCCGCTGGAAGGGGACACGCTGCACTCCTACCTGGATGTTCCACGCCAGCTCCTGGAGGCGGGCGGCATCGTTCCCCTGCCCTACGAGCTCCACGCCCCAGTGCCGCTCAACGTGCAGATGCTGTCCGTCCTTTCCCTCTCCCTCTCCGGCGACGACCTTGCACAGATGGCGGCCAGCGCGACCATGGCTATTGGAGCCGCGGGCGTCGTCTTTGTTCTCGGGCGGAGGTTTCTGTCGGCCGAGGCAGGTCTTCTTGGCGCGCTGGTCTTCCTGACCATGTACGTGGTGCAGTACCTGGTGCCCAGCGCCAAGGCCAACCTGGGCTGGGTGTTCTGGGACCTCCTGGCCGTCTACTGCATCGCCTGCTGGGCATGGGATTCGCCACGGAAAGCCCAGTGGCTCCTTGCCGGCGGGGTGTTCAGCGGACTGGCTATCGGCTCCCTGTATTCCGGCGGAATCACCGCCCTTCTCCTGGGAGTTGGCGTGCTGGCAGTTGTCTTCCGCCAAGGGGTGACGTCAATGGTCAGAACAGGCGCTATGTATGCGGCGCCAGCGTTGCTCTTGAGCGGAGGCTGGTTTCTGAGGAACTGGTCGGACACCGGCAACCCGGTGTATCCCATGTTCAATTCCGCGTTTGGCATTCCCAACGTGGAGTTGGCCGAATACTCCGGCCACAGCTTGATCGGCCTGCTGACAGCGCCCTGGAGAATCTCCACAGGGTACATTGTGGGCAGCTTCGGGCACCCGGTGGGGCCCCTCGTGCTTGGAGGCATTCCAGCCCTTGCCCTGGCAGGAGGGTTGAGCCGCAAGGTCCTGATCGCTCTCGGCTTTGTGGCCTGCTGGTACCTGCTGTGGTACTTCGGCGTGCAGCGGCCCAGGAACATGCTCACCATCTTGGGAATCCTGAGCATTGCCGGAGCAGCGGGCTACCTGGCCTTAGCTGGCCGCAGCAGGTTGGTGAAGTTCAGTCTGCCCGTGCTGTTGGGGGGAGTGCTCGCGTTTAGTTTTGCTTTCTATGCCCGCGACTTCATGCTCGTCACACGCTACGGGGCCTACACGTTGGGCCTGGAAAGTAGGGAGGCGTTCCTGGCACGCAACCTCAGGCCCGACGGCGCTGCGCCCACAGTGACGATGCTTCGGGCTGTCGAGAGCCTGCCGGAGTCAGCGAGGGTCGTGGGCATGTACACCGGCAATGGCTACTATGTCTCGCGGCCATTTATTGACTCAAGGTTGGTGGACAGCGACTTTTCCCAAGATACAGCGAATGGAGCCGCAGACCTGATCTTCCAGTGGCGAAGCGCCGGGATCACCCATGTCTTCATAAGTGAAGGCTATCTGGCACGAGCCAGTACCTGGGGAACCGACCTGGACATCGTTCGCTCTGGCGAATTCGCTTCCATGTGTCTGAAGGACATCTTGGATGACCGTGGACAACGCCTGTTTTTGTTTTCATGCTAGGCGCAAGTAAGCTTACCAGACGCCTTCGAAAATCCGCCTACTTCGTGGCACACCCGCACCGCTTTCCCTACGGATACGCGTTCTGGTCAGCCACTGAGCGTCTCAAGCGAAAGCTAGGAGTGTATCGTACTGCCGGTTCCTTTTCGCGCAACGGCGACCCTGGGTTGGAGGACATCGCGCATGCCGCCACCTATCAGAACGTCCACAAGAAGCTTCCGGCCCGCCCCTGTCCCCGATTCTTTGCGGTGCCGGAGATCCTTCACAGTCCCACACGCAGCCAGGCATCGCTGCTTCCCTGGAGAAAAGACATCCTGCAGGCGGCAGAGCGAGCGGCGAGGCACGTTTTCCAGTATGCTGGGTTCCCGCATGTAACGTTGCAGCCCGAGATCGACTGGCTCGGGAATCCGTACGCAGCTACCGTGGCATCGTCCGGCGCCGGCGCCTTGCCCGACTCGAGAGTCATCTGGGAGCTCAACCGCTGCCACCAGCTTCCTTTGCTGGGCCTCGCCTACCAGGTGACGGCCGACGAGTCCTTCGCAGGCGAGATTCTTGAACAGATGCGCTCCTGGGCCAAGAGCAACCCTCCATGGGAAGGCGCCAACTGGGATAACGCCATGGAGGCAGCCGTTCGTATTACCAACTGGGTGTGGGCGTACCATCTTTGCCGCTCTTCACCACACTTCTCCGAAACCAAACTCAAGGGCTTCCTATACCAAGTCCAGGTCCATGGGGCCTTCATAGTCTCTCACCTAGAGCGCGGACCCGTCAGCAACAACCACTATCTTGCCGACGGCGTAGGACTCCTCCATCTAGGCATGCTGTTCCCCGAGATCAAGGGCAGCCGAAATTGGCTTCAAAAGGGCAAGGACATCGTGTTCAAAGAGGTGATTCAGCAATCGTATCCCGATGGCGTGAGCTACGAGGGGTCGGTCCCCTATCACGGCTTCGTGCTGGAGCTTCTTCTTCCCACCCTGGCTCTCTGCCGTATCAACAATATCAATGTGCCTAAGAACACCCTCCAAAGGATCGAGCGAATGCTCGAGTTCGTCATGGCCTACAGCAGGCTGGATGGCTCCTACCCCCAGTTCGGCGACAGGGACGACGGGCGTTTCCTTCCTTTTGCCATCGAAACACCGGACAGTCACGCGCGGCTCCTGGCCGTGGGGGCAGTCCTTTTCGACCGGCCTGATTTCAAGGAAGCCGCCCCAGGCTGGACACTGGAAGCACAGCTTTGCCTGGGCGACCAGGGCCACAAGGAGTTTGACGAGTTGCCGCCAACTAGCGTCACACGCCTCCGATCCCGTGCCTTCCAGCGTGGCGGCGTGTACGTGATGCGCCACGGCGATCTCCACATGACCATTGACTGCGCCGACGTTGGCCTCAAGGGGCGCGGCGGCCACGGCCACAACGACTGCCTGAGCTTCGAGCTCTATGCCCATGGACGTACGCTGCTGGCAGACAGCGGTACCTATCAGTACGATGCGCCCATGTCTGAGCGCAACCTCTTCCGGTGCACCGCCGCCCATAACACAGCCGGAGTGGACGGCCAGGAGATGGCTGACTTGTCCCAAGAAGATCCATGGCGGATCGCCAGTGATGCCCACCCCACGGTCCATCAATGGCATTCAGACGCCGACTACGACATCTTCGAAGGTTCTCACAACGGCTACACGCGCTTTAAGCATCCGGTGCGCCATAGGCGATGTGTCGTCTTCGGCAAGAAAGACCGCGCGTTTCTATTGGTGGACGCCTTCCTCGGAGAAGGCGTCCACACATACGAGGCCTTCTTTCACTTGACGCCTGAGCATAGCGGGCATGTCGAGGTGACGGAAAACCCGCCGGGATTCTACACCGTTGATCCCACAGGCGCGAACATTGCCGTCCTCTGCATGGACAAGGAAGCCCACCTGAAACTGAGCGAGGGATACGTCTCCCGCCGGTACGGCGAGAAAGCGGCTGCTCCCGTGGCACGCTTTTCCTGGAAAGGGCCTGCTCCCGCAGCTTTGCGGTTTTGCCTTTGCCCCATTGCCCCAGGAGGCACGTGCGACCTGAAGAAGCTGCTCTTGACCGCCGCTTCTCTGCTTGAACTCCCAGAGGTCGACCGCCTGAATACGCTGGCTAGGCGCTAGCCGTGGCGAAAAAGACCAAACACATTTGCATGCTCCTCATGGGAGGGATCCAGTATGATGGGCGCGTTCGCAAAGAGTCCCGGTCCCTGGCGACGGCTGGCTACTGGACAACGGTCATCACGATGCCGGCATCTGCCGAGAACACCGCTGACCTCGCTCCCGTCGCGGTGCGGGAAGTCCGGCTGTTGACCCGCCGCATATTCGGCCAGGTCCGCGGCCTGCCCGCCAAATATGGCGAGTTTATCCTGAGGTCAGCCGCCCGTGGCGCTCTGCTTCGCGCCGATGCCTACCATGCTCACGACTTGCCCACCCTCTTGCCGGCGTACCTTGCAGCCCGTTGCACTGGCGCGCGGCTGGTGTATGACGCCCACGAGCTCTGGACCGAGCAAGGCACGCGCTATTCCGATAGAGAGGCCTGGCGCAAGCTGGAGCGATGGCTCTTGAGGCGAGTGGATGGGGTCGTAGCCGTGAACAACTCCCGCGCAACAATCATGCACGAAGAGTATGGGTCGCGGGTGAAACCAGTCGTCGTCCGGAACTGCCCTCCCGCCAGCAACTCCCTTGACAGGAGCTCCCAGCCGCTCCGCCGATTCGTTGCGGCACAGGGCGCATCTGAGGCGATCATTGTCTTGTATCAGGGCAGCATTGCCGCAGAGAGGGGATACGAGGCCCTCGTGGATGCCGCTGAGTTTTTTGAAAGCGGCACGGTTGCAGTCCTGCTCGGCTATGGAAACGATGCCTACGTCGCCAGCCTGCACGAACGCGTTCGACGGAAGGGACTGGAGGGGAAAGTCTTCTTCCATCCTGCTGTCCCCAACTCTCAGATCCTCGAGTACACAGCCTCCGCCGACCTGGGCGTTGTGTTCTATGATGATAGCTGCCGCAACAACCGGTACTGCGCGCCCAACAAGCTGTACGACTACATGATGACGGGCATCCCTTCGGTGGCAAGCGACTTGCCGGGGATTCAGGAAGTCGTGCAGGCCGATGACGTGGGCGTGACGGTGGACTCCAAAGACCCGAAGGCTGTGGCCGCGGCCGTTAACGGCCTGCTCCATGACCGGGAGCGGTACGACCGCCAGCGCCGGAACGCGCTGCGCCTGGCGCGAGAGAAGTACAATTGGGAACGCCAGGAGCAGCAGTTGCTGGGCCTCTACACCAATCTTGTGGGGGGTGCGTAGCAAGCTTATGTGTGGGATCTGCGGCGCCGTAGGCCCAGTGCCACCCGACGACCTGTGCCAGCGAGTCGAGCGCATGAACTGCGCCCTCACGCATCGCGGCCCCGACAGCCAGGGCTCTTTTGTTGACAAGGGCGGCGCGCTGGCCATGCGCCGCCTGGCGATCATTGACCTGCAGACCGGCGACCAGCCAATCTCCAACGAGAACGGCACGGTCTGGGTCATCCTGAACGGCGAAATCTACAACTACGTGGAGCTGACTGCGGACCTGGACCGGCGCGGCCACCGGTTCAAGACCAGGTCCGATACAGAGGCCATCGTCCACGCCTATGAAGAATACGGGGAAGCCACACCGCAACACCTGGAGGGTATGTTCGCCTTCGCCATCTACGACGCCAGGGATGGCTCACTGTTCATGGCCCGCGACCGCTTCGGGGAGAAGCCGCTCTTCTACTGGCGCAACGGCGATACCCTTGTGTTCAGCAGCGAGGTGCGCAGCCTGCTGGAGTGGCCTGGAATCCCAAGAAAGGTTGACCAGGAGGCCCTTGGCTACTACCTGCGTGTGGGCCACACGCCCTGCCCTCTCACCCTGCTGAGAGACGTCTGCGAGTTGCCGCCTGCATCGTGGCTGCTGTGGCGGGACGGCCAGGCCACCGTGCGCCCCTACTATGTCCCGCACTATGAGCCGAGCCCTAATCTCCTGGAAGATGGGGCTGCAATCGAAGCGGTCCGCTCGGCGCTGGACAAGGCTGTCCGAAGGCAGATGCGCAGCGATGTGCCCCTGGGCGCATTCCTCTCGGGGGGCATAGACTCCAGCACCGTCGTTGCCCTGCTCCAGGCCAACTCGTCACGGCCTGTGAAGACCTACACGCTGCAGAACGAGGACGCCGCGTTTGACGAGAGCGACTTGGCTGCGTCTGTGGCCAGGCATCTCGGCACCGAACATCACGTTGTTCCGGTGAAGAACTCGGGGTTCTCTCCCGATGACGTCTGGCGGATTGTCGAGCACGTGGGCATGCCCCTCATTGACGAGTCCGCTATTCCCGCGTACCTGCTCAGCAAAGCTGCCAGACAGGAAGTCACGGTGTGTCTGACCGGAGACGGTGGCGATGAGATGTTCGGCGGCTACCGGGTCTTTCCCTGGGGCCTCACGGTGCATCGCATCGGGAGGCTGCCTTCACCGCTGCTGACAGTTGCCGGCGCGGCCCTGGCTCCGGCCGCAAGCATTCCGTTAATGCCTGGCGCATCTTTCATGAGGAAGGCCAAACGCGCCTTTGACGCCGCTTCCCAACCCGGTTTGCAGCAATTCGTCACCATCAACTCCATCTTCCTGCCATCGGAAATCCGCGAGCTGGCCACCGGGCCGGAAGTAACCAATGCGGCCTGCGGCGACACGCATAGAATCGTAGAGCTGCCGGAGGGCGCTTCATCGTGGAGCACGTTTCGCACACTCATGTACTACCGCTTGAAGAACAACCTGCCGCAGATCATGCTGGTGAAAGGCGACCGCATGAGCATGGCCGCCTCTCTGGAGCTGCGCGCGCCGCTTCTCGACGTCGCTGTCGCAGACGTGGCCTCCAAACTCCCTGACAAGCATCTCCTCCGGGGCAAGGTGGGCAAACACGTCCTGCGGGAGGTAGCCCGCCCTCTCCTGCCCGAGGCGGTGTTCTCCCATCCGAAGACCGGCTTCGGCATACCGCTTCACCGGTACCGCAATGATGCGCTGGCGGACTTCGCCCAGCAGCTCTTTTCGGAACGCCCAGGGCCGCTGGAACTGCTGTCGCCCCAGGGTCTCAGCAACGTCCTGCGCCTGGGACTCAGCCGTTCCCAAGACCACGCCGATATTTCGGTATACCGCGCCCTCACCCAGCTCTGGACGCTTGTCCAGCTTGCTGCGTGGGCGCACCGGTTCAAGGTGGCGGTGTAGCCGTGCGCCAGGTCGTCCAGTACCAGGCCACAGGTAAGATAGAGACCATTGAGGTCCCGGAGCCAGCCCTTCAATCGGGCGGCATCCTCGTGCGCACCGCCTGCTCTGTCCTCAGCCCCGGCACCGAGCGAGCGTCTCTGGAGTTTGGCCGGCAAAGCCTGACCCAAAAAGCGGTGCGCCGCCCGGACATGGTGGGCCGTGTGCTCCAAAAGGCCCGCCGCGACGGCCTTCTTGCCACCTTCCGCGAGGTGCAGAACCGGATGCAGCGCCCCTCCCCTACCGGGTACAGCTCCGCGGGCATCGTCATGGGGGTCGGCGAAGGTGTGCAAGGGTTCAAAGTTGGCGACGCCGTGGCGTGCGCGGGCAACCAGTACGCCTACCACGCGGAGGTAGCCTTCGTCCCGCAGAACCTTGCGGTGCCCGTTCCCCAGGGCGTGTCCCTTGACCACGCCGCGTTCTGCACCCTCGGGGCCATCGCCATGCAGGGCGTGAGGATTGGTGGCATCGGGCTGGGCGAGCGAGTGGCCGTGGTCGGCCTTGGCCTCGTCGGCCAACTCACCGTGCAGATCGCTAAGGCTGCCGGCGCCAGGGTGCTCGCCGTTGACCTGAACCCATCCAGGGTGGAGATGGCGCGCTCCCTGGGCGCGGACGTGGCCGTGCTTCGCGCGGACGCAGAGAGCGCCGCCGAGGCGTTCAGCCAGGGGTACGGCGTGGACGCCGTCCTGCTGACCGCGGCCACGCAAAGCGCCGATCCAGTGAACCTGGCGGCCGCCATCGCC
>JACQUI010000303.1 GCA_016210395.1 Chloroflexota bacterium
AAGCGTTGTGTGGCTGCTTTTGTTGCCGCCACACCAGCCATAGAAGTAGGCTCTATAGCCCTGTCACTAGTTTCAGGGAAGTCTGTCTGTTACAGTCCAAACTATCCAACGGTACGTAAAATGGAGCAAAAAGGAATACGTTTAGGTACGCACGTAGCCGGGATTTCTCTCAGGCCCGGGTATCGGGCCGGGCAGCCAAGTGAAGACAACAGACGCTTTGAAGGAGGCGATCATGAAAGGGCGAAAACAGAGGAATGCGCGCCGCTGGATTGGAGCGGCGCTTGCCATGGCCATCGGCTTGACGGCGATGGCGGCCTTCGCGGGGACCAGCGGGCTGCTTCCGCTTTCGGTGAAGAGCAGCCAGGGCAACTGCGCGGTCGGCAGCAGCGGTCTCATTGAGTGCCAGCTCGGCGACCTGCCCTATGGCGCCAATGCCCAAATCCAGGTGGCGTATGCGCCGCCCACGGCAGGCCAGCTCATCAACACCGCCGTGGTGGGCGGCAACGAGCCGGACCCCTTCAAGGACAACAACAAGGCTGTGGAAGGCACTACCGTCCTTGGCCTGACTGACCTGTCCATCACCAAGACGGACGACCCCGACCCGGTCTTCGTCGGCAAGACACTGACGTACAAGCTCAAGGTGGTCAACAACGGGCCGTCGGTGGCTACAGGCGTTACGGTCGTTGATGACCTGCCTCCAAGCGTCACGCCGCTCACCGTGTCCTCCAACGGGGGCAACTGCGCGCAGACCAGCGGCGGCGACGTGACCTGCTACCTGGGCTCACTGGTGCCGGGCGCCGAGGTGTGCATCACCATCACTGTGACGCCGAACCAGGCGGGGACGATTGTCAACACGGCCACGGTCACCGGGAACGAGCGTGATCCCAACCCGGGCAACAACAAGGCCAAGGATCCCACGACGGTCAAGGCCTCACCCAAGGACCCAGCGGTTGACCTGTCTATCACCAAGACAGACAATCCCGACCCGGTGTACGTTGGCGGCACGGTGACCTACACGATTACCGTGACCAACAATGGTCCCGATGCAGCAACCGGCGTCATAGTGACGGACAACGCCTACCTGAAGGATTACTAGGCGAGACGCAGGCGTAGGGGCAAAGACGGGTCCAAACATCCGTGGTTGCCCTGTCTGTGACGATTGTCGAACCAGAATGGCGCGTAGGGGCGCAGCACGCTGCGCCTCTACGTTTTGCGCCAGTACGAGTGTCGCCGAGAATCGCGGGCACGCCCATGTTCAGAGGCACCCCCTCCTTGGACGCGCCCCTACTTGTTTCTTGGCGCCGGCGCTAGCGGTGCTCGTGGAGGGCGTCGTGCATCAGCACTTCCACAGGCAGGCCGTAGAGCTGCGAGAGCTCCTGGCTGGTGAGCGCGTGCGTTGGGCCGTGGAAGACCAGGGTGCGGTTGAGGCAGGCGCAGGTGGCTGCTTCGCGCATCATAGCGCCGATGTCGTGGGACACCAGGACGATGGTGATGCCCTGCTCTTTGTTCAGGCGGTGCAACAGGCCGTAGAAATGCTCCTGGCCCGCCGTGTCCACGCCGGCGATCGGCTCGTCCAAGATGAGCAACTCCGCCTGCCGCACCAGCGCGCGGGCGATGAGGGCGCGCTGCTGCTGGCCGACGGAAAGCTCGGAGATGCGCCGGTGCCGCAGGTCTCCCAGGCCAACGGCCTCCAGGGCCTGGTGCACGCGCTCCTGGTGCGGAGAGCGCCAGAAGGCAAGGGGAGCAAACCCACGATAGAGGCCCTGGCCCACGATTTCATCCAGGGTGGCGGGGAAGCGCCCCTGCACCCCTTCCGCCATCTGGGGAACATACCCTACTTTCTGCCATGACCGGAGCCTGTCCGGCGGCTGGCCAAGCAGCAAGACGCTGCCCCGTGTGGGCCGGGCCAGCCCCAGGGCAAGACGCAAGAGCGTGGTCTTGCCGCTGCCGTTGGGGCCGAGGATGGCGACGAAGTCGCCCCGGCGTACGGAGAAGGTGATGTCCTCCAGCACCGGCTCGTTGCCGAAGTTGAACCAGGCGTGCTGGAAGTCCAGGACAGGCGCGTCGCTCCCATGCCTTGTCATCTAGCCACACTCCAGGCCCTTGCGCAGGTTCTGCAGATTGGTATCCATAATGGTGAAATAGGTCTCGCCGCGCTGCGCCTCATCCGGCGTCAGGGATTCCAGGGGATGAAAGGGCAGCAGCTCCGCGCCGATCTCTTTTGCCAGGGTCTCGGCCAGTTGCCGGCTCAGGATCGGCTCAGTCAGGATGTATTTTGTCCCCAGGGCGCGCAACTGCTGAGCGATGCGGGCCATGTCGGCAGGGGAAGGCTCGGCGTCGGGGGAGACGCCGCTCAGGGCGACTTGTTGCAGGCCGTAGCGCGCGGCAAAATGGCCGAAGGCTTCATGGGACGTCACGAAGGCGCGCTGGCGGCAGGTTGCGAGGCTTTGCTGAAAGCGCTGGTCCAGCGCAGTCAGCTCCGAAATAAGCGCGTCGGCATTGGCCTTGAATGCGTCTGCCTTTCTTGCTGGAGACGCCCTAATCATGCCGTCTCGCGCCAGCTTCACTTCCTCTACGGCCAACAGCGGGTCCAGCCAGATGTGCGGGTCGCCTGGATTCGCCGCACTGTAGGACGTTTTCCCCTCCGAAGCCTTCAATGCCTTTACTACTATTTGCGTCTTGTCCTTGGAAGAGAGGGCGCGGTCAATCCAGGGGTCAAACTCGCCGCCGTTGTAGAGCACCATGTCCGCCTGCCCGATGGCGCGGATGTCGGCGGGTGTCGGTTCAAAGTCGTGGGCCTCCACGCCCGGCGGCGTCAGGTTGACCACCTCGGCCGCGTCTCCGCCGATGCGCTGGGCGAAGTACTGCAAAGGATAGTTTGTGGTGACAACAGCCAGCCGGCCTATGATGTGCACACCGCCTCGGGATTCGGTGTTGGCGGGACCGCCGCAAGCGGTGGCCAGCAACACCAGGGCACTGGCGAGGCCCAGGAATCGCAGAGGCCATGCACACACGTTCTTTGCCATGCTGGGGCGGTCAAGCCAGCCGCGCCAAAGGTTGATATTGATACTTTGTCTCATTATGTTCTATTTCCTTTGCCGTAGCAGGATAGAGGGCGGTGAAATCGCTACGACTGCGGGCTGGCGAGACAGGGCTGGCAGGTGATGAACACCTCCAGCCGGTGGCCCACGATCTTGCCTGGGATGTCTGCGCCAATGGCCCGCATGAGGCGCTCGATGGTGGAGTCCCGGAAGTCGCCGACGGTCCCGCAGCGGACGCAGACGGTGTGATGATGGTGGTCGAAGCGGGCAAGGGTGTACTTGGGCGCGCCGTCCGGCAGCGTGAGCTTGCACAGGACGCCTGCTTCCAGGAGCAGCTTGAGCGTGCGGTAGATGGTGGCGCGTCCCACCAGGGGAAGTCCGGCGCAGACCTCTTCTGCGGAGACGCCCGCCTCCTTGCGCTCCAGCAGGGCAATGACGTCCCGCCGGGGGCCGGTGATGCGGCAGCCCCGGTCTTCCAGGGTGGTAAGGAGGTCTGTTTCAGAGAGGCGTGTGGTAGTCATGAGACGTAGTATCAGTATACCGCAAGCGTCAATAGCAGCAGGCGTTCGCCAGGCAGGAGCGGCAGGGGTCATCCAGGGACACCGAAAGACCGTTGTCAAGGTCCCCCAGCCCCTTGACAACGGAACCCTAAGAAGTTGACAATAAAGTTAGATTACTAAGTCAGTTAGTAACTGATGGAAGCAATGACGGACCAGACCAGCCAGGGATCCAGGGGCCAGAAACGACCAGCGCATAGAGCAGGCAGCCCGCTTCCAGAAGGCGCTCTAGGCCCTCTGGAAACGGAGGTGATGCGCGTTGTGTGGGCCGCTGGGGCTGTCACGACACGGGATGTACACCAGCAGATCCTCCGGCGCCGGGATATCGCGTACACCACGGTCATGACCATCATGGGCATCCTGACGCGCAAGGGTCTGCTGGAGAGGAGACTGCAAGGCAGAGCGTACCTCTACCACCCCACGATGACCCAGGAAGAGCTCACACGTTCCCACGTGGCCAAGGTCATTGGAGGCCTGTTGGACCGGTTCTCCGGGCCGGCCATGTCCTACCTCATCGGCAAGCTGGACACAATTGACGAAGCAAAGCTGGCGGAGTTGGAGGCTGAAGTAAAAAGGCTGAGGGAACAGCGTGGCGCTCACGCCCTCCCTTTCAGCCAGACAACGCGGTAAGCGAGCAGGCGGATGATTGAGCTGGCCCAGGATATCGCCTCCTTCGTCGTCATAGAGAGCGCCATTGAGAGTGCGCTGCTGTGGCTCATGGTAGTGGTGTTCCTCCGGCTGTTCCGCGTTTCCAGCCCGCCCATCCGCCAGATCGCCTTCTCTCTGCCCCTCCTTCTGCCCGTAATGCTTGTCACTGTTTTTCACGTGCTGGACCCCGCGCTGCCGTTCCCCCTGGAGCGCTCAGGTCCTCTGGACGTGCTGATCTTCGAATCGTTGGTCCTTCCGCTTCCCTTGGCAGTCGTGTTCTCCGTGGCCGGCGTGGTGGGGATATGCGCCTCCCTCTCCGTGCTGGTGCGCCAGTGCGTGCTGTGGGGTCGGGCTTGCGCCGCGTGGCGGAGTCAGCAACGCGAGCAGTCTTACCTCCGCCTCCGGTGCAGCGCGATGCTCGATGCGCTGGCCACGGCGTTCGAGTGCCGTGCTCCCCGCCTTGTCATCATGGAGGGCGGGAGCGCAGGCAGCCTGGCATTGGGATGGTGCAGCTACATCTTTGTGCCCCAGACCCTGGCAGCGCGGTTGGATGACGAAGAGCTGCGGGCGCTTCTTGCCCATGAGTTGGGGCACACCATCAGAAGGGACGGCCTGCTGGACTTCCTGGCCAAAGTATGCCGCAACCTGATGCTGTTCAACCCGCTGGCGCATATGGCCCTCTCGAAGTTCGATGTGGAGCGGGAGATGGCAACGGATGACCTGGTGGCAAGAGACCGGAGGTCCAGGCTGGCCCTGGCGTCTTGCCTGCTGAAAGGGTACCGGTTCCAGACCCGCCGTGCCTGGGTCCCCGTTACAAGCCTGATCGGGGGGAGAAGCGCCCTGGCAAGAAGGGTGCGTAGACTGGTGTACGAGGCGGCCCCGCAACCGCCGTCCACCTTCGCGTGGGTGACCGTAGCCGCATTGACCGGCTTGAGCGGCGTTGCCCTGGCGGCGTTGGCATAAGTTTTTTTTGCTCCTGACTACTAAGTAGATTAGTAGCTCCGCATGGAGTATCGGCCGGGGGCTGGAGTATCGGACCGTCTTGACCGGCAGCGCCTGGGGTTGCCGGCAAGGTGCTCTAGGGCATTCTTTTGGCCAGGAATACTAAGTGGCTTAGTATATACGGCCTGTAAGCCCAAGGGGTTGCCGCGGAAGGGGGAAGTCGTGGCGACCGCGGTAGAGGTCCTTCGCCGTAGCCGCGTCGTCCTTGTCGGAGACAACACCCCCATGCGCGCGGCCCTGCGGGGGCATCTTCACCACTATGCCGATGACACGGCAGTGGTGGTGGGCGAGGCGTCGGGGGGGTGGACGGCGCTCCGGGAGGCGGCGCTGAAACGCGCCGACGTTGTTGTCGTGGATGTCAGCATACCCGACGAGGCCTCGTGGGCCTTTGTTCGCCGCTTGCACCTGATGGTCCCGAAGGCGTGCATCATCGCGGCCTGCCCGGAACCGCATGGGAACGTCGCTCGCCAGATGAAGGAGCTAGGCGTCTGCCAACTGCTTGATAGGACGCATGTGATGACCGAACTTCTGCCCGCCATATGGAAATGCACCGGCAGATATAGCTCCCTATCCCCCATACCGCCGGTGCCCCGCTAGCCGGATTCCCGCTGCCGGTGCACAAGGAGGTCAGCAGGATGGCCAGGAATGTCGCAGTCCGCAGGACTGCGTTGGATGGAACGAAAGGAGCGGATATGTTGAAAGGCAGACTACGGCTATTTCTAGCGTTGGGCCTCACCATTGCGCTTGTGGGCCTGCTCACGGCCGCGTGCCAGGGCGAGGTAGGTCCCCAAGGGCTTCAGGGTCCCAAGGGGGATGCCGGGATTGCTGGCCCGAAGGGCGACCAGGGGCCTCAAGGCGCTATTGGGCCTGCGGGCCCCAGAGGGGACGCCGGGCCTCAGGGTCCGCAGGGGATCGCCGGCCCGGCCGGCGCCATCGGACCTACTGGGGCCGCAGGTGCGAAGGGCGACGCCGGCCCCGCCGGACCCCGCGGGCCTGCGGGCGTGATAGGGGTTGACCTCAGCACACCGCCAGTAGGTGAAGGCATTGCTGCCCTCCCAGCCCTGGACTGGGGTCCGGCCACAACGCTAACGGCATTTTTCCCCGCCCAGGCGAACATCCAATGGCTCGCAGGCGTGGCAGGCTACACGTTCCCGGTCGGCGGTGACGGGTCACGGGCGACACATCCCGGTCCGACCACGACCCGGGAAGGGCGCGCGGGGTGCGTCAGTTGCCACGACGGCAGCACGGCCACCAACGAGAAGCAGCTTGGCGAGTCGCTCGTGAAGACTGCAAAAGGCGTCCCGGGCAAGGCGCCCTGGAAGGAGATCACCGTACGGGCGGCATTCGATGAGGAGAACCTCTACTTGCAGGCCTCTTGGGACACACAACAGCCCCGCCCCGGAGTCAGTCATGACGTCTGGCAGTGGAGCAACAACGCCTGGAAGCGGGTCACCACAAACCGGACTGAGACCGTCAGTGGGCCCGCTGCCCTCGCCACCGACCAGTTCTTCAGCTACGAGGACCGCTTCGCCGTGATGGTAGCGCCGCGCGGCGCAGATATTCGCGCCTTTGGCGCTACGGGGGCGACCTTCGACCAGGCCGGCTGCTTCGTGGCCTGCCACAGCAGCCTGCGCGCCATGCCCGCGGCGCCCGCTTCGGCTGAAGTCAAGGCAAATCTATACCTAGGCGACACCGGCATCAAGCAAACAGACATACGCCACTATCTCCTCCGCACCCGCGAAAAGCAGGACGGCGTCGATGGGAACTGGAAGGACATCCCCGTCACCTACAACCAAGCCGCAGACCTGGCCACGGGAAAGTACCTCAACCTCCTGCAGTTCCGCGCTGCCCGCGCAGGCCCCATGTATGGGGCGAGCAACGACTTTGTGCTGGACTACCGCAATAGCGGCAAGGGCGGCGACAACTACTGGTTCGACCAGGACCCCACGACGGCCCAGCCCGCGGTATGCAAGGAGATTTCCTATGACGCTTCGGAAGACGTGTGGCGTGACAGGAGTGGCACCGTTGTTGCCGTGTCCACATGCCGCTGGATGTACGACAGGTCCGTGACAGGCTTCCATGCCCTCCCAGCTTCCGCTTTGGATAAGGACGGCAAGCAACTCTCCCTCGACTGGACCCTGGCGTTCCCTCTGATCACCCAGGGCGCTGACCGCAACGCAGTGCCCTTGAACATAGCAGTCATCAAGGAGGACGAGATGCTGCCGCGACAGGGGCTGCGCTACGGCACGGGCGTGCGTGGCCGGACCAACGCCTTCAGCCAGTGGTCGCCGCTGACCAATACCTGGACGGTGACCTTCCGGCGGCCCCTTGCCGGAGCAGCCAGCGACCTGGACCTCACAACCATCAAGACCGGCGGCCTCCTCACCATGGGGTTCTCGGTCTTCGACAACTACTCCACGGGCCGTTACCACTACATCACCTTCCCGGTCACTGTCGGCGAAGACTCCAGCGCCACCATCTGGGCGCAGGACAACAGATAGCATCAAACCTGCCTCCCCGATGCTCCTTGTCTGAGGTCAAGCGGAAGCCCTCAGGTCATTGCGCCGAAGCAGCGCTGGTGGGCCAGCGCTGCTTCGGTTGACCCACCCCCTAGCCGCTGCTAGACTGGGGCTGGGCAGAGAAGCAGTTTCTCGTCCACGGGACGGCGGAGAGGATCGGCGAAGAGATGGTCGTGAAAGTTGGCAAGAGGATAGGTTTTCTCTCCGGACTTGCCGTAGGCGTCGTGGCCGGCCTGGGCGTCTTCGTGGTAGGCGGTGGTGCGCTGTTCGCCCAGCCGACAACCACTGCTCCCACTGCTGGGCCTCCCACCCACGAAGAGATGCACGCGATCATGGACGCTATGCACGGCGAAGGGACGAGCGACCGTATGCACCAGGCCATGGCCGAAGGGATAGGCATGGATGGTGAGGCGCTGATGGAGCAGTGCGTGGCGATGACGGCCATGATGGGCGGCAGCGGTGGCATGATGGGTCGGTAGCGGCTTCCGACGGCCATTCAGTGACTGCAGGCTACCCTCGTTGACTCCTGTGAGCCGCTGCTAGACTGGGCCTATGCAAAAGCAGTTTCTGATCACCATCGAGCAGGATGAGGACGGTTTCTTCGTCGCAAGCTGTCCGTTGCTCAAGGGTTGCCATTCCCAGGGACGCACCGAGGAAGAGGCCATCGCCAACATCAAGGAGGCCATCCGTGGCTTCCTGGTGAGCATGGAGAGGCACGGAGAGCCGCTGCCAGAGAGCTTGTGAACAAATGGCCTGTGTTGTGTGGCAATGGGTTGGAGAAGCAACTTGTCATTCTAGAGCGGAGCGGTCAAACGACCTCCGCTTTCTGTTGCGTTCCGCTCCGCGAATCCCGATTCATCGGGACTCACGCCTATCGCTTTCCGCAAGGGCCGAGGCATCGGCCCGTCGCTTGCTATGACCGTCCAGCTTGGGCGACAGTCATGATACGTACCCGCACCTCCAGGAGCACCTTCCGGGGCCTCACCAGCCCCGGTGTCACCGCCAGGCGTAGCTGTGCTGGTATACTATCGCTAGCTACAACTGGAGGGTTTGCCTATGTCCTCGCA